>JBFEPB010000038.1:0-8331 GCA_041550295.1 bacterium
GCTCACCTATTTCTTCGTTATCACTCTCCTTGTCGTCGACTGGTTACTACGCCGGCGCCGGGGTATCACATGAATCCTCAGGATCTTGTCGCAAGAGGGTTCACCCCCGAACTGGCCGTGTTCCTGACCTCAATGTTGCCCATAATCGAATTACGCGGCGCCCTCCCCCTTGCCATAAATGTATTTCAGGTCAGCTGGCCAAAGGCCTTTCTCATCGCCTACATCGGTAACATGATACCTGTGCCTTTCATTCTGTGGCTCCTGGGTCCGGTGGTTCGCCTTCTCTCAAAGATTAGCATCTTCGAACGATTCTTTACCTGGCTATTTGAACGCACAAGAAAACGAAGCAACAAGATGATCGAACGGTATGAGGAAATCGGGCTCATGGCATTTGTCGCGATCCCGCTGCCGGGTACCGGCGCATGGACCGGCGCTCTGGTCGCATTCCTGTTCGGCCTCGATTTCAAGAAGTCATTATTCGTGATCGCCATCGGTGTGTTCATTGCCGGCGTCATTGTATGTAGCCTCTGCATGCTCGGCTGGCTCGGTGCAGTTGTCGCCGGTGTGGGGTTCCTCTTGATCGCTAGCTTTGGTTTCTGGAAGTTGTAGATACTACAATAAAGGATCCAGAGAGTATTACACGCCGCCTAATTTCTGCAATTGTACGCCATTCTTACAGAGTGGACATTTTTCTGGATTGAAATTTTCAACTGCCTTCTTGTAGACCGCGAACGGTTCAAAGGGAAGTTCTATAATCGATCGGTCAATGAGAACTGCGACTCCCGCAACTTTCCCACCCTTTTGACGGATCGCATCGAGGGTCTCGATTATCGACTTGCCTGTTGTCAGAACATCATCGACCAACAACACTCGCTTTTCATTGATCTCAAAACCCCGACCAATGACCCTCTTGCCATCTCTTTCCTCGGCGAAACCTGATTGTATCTTCATTTGTCGCGCTACTTCGAATGCGATTATGATACCACCGGTTGTAGGACCTATGACCCACTCGATATTTCCTGTCCGGTATTTTTCAGCAATGACATTACACAACCGCGACGTGGCATCGGGGTTCTCGAGTATTCTGAACTTCTGAAAATAGTACCTACTATGCAATCCTGAATTAAGAAGGAAATGACCCTCCTCCAATACCCTCAATTCTCTAAGCAATTTCTCGATATCCATTTTCCATCTCCTGCAAGATCGCTTCAGTGACGGCCACCGGGTCGGTGGCTTTCACAATCGGACGACCAACCACAATATAATTCGCACCTGCCCTGACCGCCTCACCAGGGGTCATGATTCTTGCCTGATCATCGTCCGTTACGCCGGCACCAGACGGCCTGATGCCAGGTGTTATGATAAGAAAATCTTCTCCGCAGTCCTGTCGGATGGGCGTGATCTCCTTTGGTGATGCCACCACACCGTCAAGTCCGGCACTTCTCGCCAGCTGAGCGAGAAATATCACCTGCTCGGCCAGGGTTCTTTCGATATTACCGAAAAGATCGTTGAAATAGGCCTCATCAATACTGGTGAGTACGGTAATCCCCAGCAACTTGGGCTTCACTGCGTCATCCTGCTCGGCGCTGCTTAGTACCGCCTTGACCGCTTCCTCGAGCATCGAAAAACCCCCACTCGCGTGTACTGTGATCAAATCCGCGCCCATTCTGATCGCGCCCTCACAGGCCCGGGCTACCGTGTTTGGTATGTCATGATACTTTAGATCGAGCATTACCTTCTTCCCCTGTTTCTTCAGATAAGCCACAAGCTCGGTACCGAAGAAAGTAAAAGGTATGGCACCGACCTTGTAGCAGAGCACACGCTCATTCAAATTGTCAACCAGCGCCTTGATCTGCGAACTGTCGGTCATGTCGAGCGATACTATCAGTCTTTCCTTCATCGAGCCCCCTTCTGACAGATGGTCACAGGTTATCGGATTGGGATGCTGGATAGTAGCACTGCAGCCTCAACCTGTGTACCTTTTCAATTCCTCAATGATTCTGAGCGGCGCAAAGGGATCACGCAGCGTTGCCGACCCGATCTCAACCGCGGACGCGCCAGCGAGGAGAAATTCATAGGCATCCCGACCGGAAACGATCCCCCCCACACCAATCACCGGAACCCCCACGTCCTTCAGGTAATTTACACAGTAAAGCGCGAAAGGTTTAATAGCCGGTCCGGATAATCCGCCTTTAATCAATATGCTCCTCTTTCCTGGATCAAAAGCCATCGCGTGCAACGTATTGATAAGCGATATCCCATCAGCTCCTGCCTTGACACAAGTCTTACCGACTACCAGCGGATCGCAAAAATTAGTGGTCAACTTCACAATAATCGGTAGCTTGGTGATCCTGCGAACCTCGGAGACAACGCGAAAACACATTTTTGGGTCCCGTCCAAATGCTACACCCCCTTGTTCAACATTAGGACAGGAGACATTGAGTTCAAATCCGTCGACGCGTGAGCCTATTTCGCCGACAATTTCCAAAAAATCAGCGACACTGAAACCCGCGACATTAACGAATATCCGCGTCTTCATCTTGCGCATCTGCGGTAGTATATCCCTGCAGAAAGCCCTGACCCCGGGATTTTCGAGTCCCACGGAATTAATCACCCCGCAGGGCGCCTCGTAGATCCTCGGGGGTGGATTACCGGAGCGGGGAAGCGCCGTGATACCTTTGGTGAAAATCGCGCCCACCTTGTTGGTGACACTCTTATATACCAAACCGTACTCGAATGTCCCTGACGCGAGAAAAACCGGATTCTTGAACTCCAGACCGAAAATACTACACTTCAAATCTAATCTCCCCTAATTCGAGTATAGGACCATCAGTACATATCCTGTGGTACTCATTCTTATACATGATCGCGCAACCGAGGCACAATCCGCAGCCGCAACCCATAAAATCCTCACAGAATGCGTAAATGGGTACTGGCAGGTTCAACTTCTGTAGGGCAATGAACATACCCCTGGGACCACACGCGTAAGCTACTTCATAATCATCCAGTTTCATCTTCTGAATTTTTGACACTACCGTCTCTTGCTGTTTGTAGCCCTTCTCAGCAACGAACACTGATTTGCCAGAAATCTTTGCGAGCTTGTTCTTGAACAAGAAGTCTTTATTCGTCCGCACGCCGTAGAGCAGATCGAATTCGATATCGTTCACTGAGAAGTACTCGGCAAGAAAATGCAGCGGCGCGATACCGATGCCGCCCGCAACAATCAGGCTTTTCTTCGCGGCCGGCTTGAACACGCGGCCGAGAGGGCCGAGCAGGTGGATGTAATCACCGCGTTTCTTGGTGCTGAGTATTTGTGTGCCGCGGCCCACAACTTTTATGACGAGGAGCAGTCTTCCGTTTCTGTAGGAAGCAACACTAATCGGCCTATTCAAAAAAGGGTCAATGCCGTCATTTACCTGCACCTGGAAAAACTGTCCGGGCCACGGCTTGATCCCACTTATTTTGAATTCGAGCCCAAACGTATTATGTGTAAACCATCTCTTTCTGGTTACTGAGAGCTTGCTAAAAATCATTATCTACTGCTCTGAATTGTCCACCGTGGAGTCCGGCTCCACCGTATCGAGGATCTGCTGCGCACTCATTGCATACTCGGTCCCCGGGTAAGATTCAATCAAAGAACGCGCGAGGATGGCTGCAAGTGTATCATCATCGTATATGTTAGAAGTGATCCAGAGATATGCATACATTGCCTTTGGCGCCCATTTGCTTCCCGGGTACTCGGTGTAGACCCTCTGATATCCTTCCAGCGCCTTGGGGAGGTCATTGAGGTCTGCGTAATATATTTCAGCAAGCAGGAACTGCGCCCGTACATCATCTTCCGTTTCCGCGGACAGAGACTGGATCCGCTTCAGCACCTCGGATCTCTTCCTCGCCTTCAGGCCGTATTCGCTGTTAGGAGACTTGACCAACGCGCTATCATAGCTGGCGATTGCGAGGTCGATGCTGTCCTCGTCCTCATATATTAGTGCAAGCTCGTAGTATGCTTCGGCAGCAACATTGGATTTTTCGTTCAATGTCAGTTCGCCGCATATGTATTTTGCCTCTTCTGTATTCCCGGTCCTCGTGTACAGATCTGCCAAGAGGTCTCTGAATTCTGGGTCTGTCTCATTTAGCAGAAAATTCTTACATAGATCGAACTCACCAATCTCGAAATAGATCTCCGCGATCCGTAGCTTGAGCGCTCGTCGCTGGCTCTCATCACGTGTAATTGATAACAGTCGCGTGGATGTATCAAGCGCTTCTTCATATTTTCCTTCGTTGAACTGCGCCAGACCCACGAATCCAAGTACAGTGCGTTGTTCGTCATAGCCGAGCGAAATATTCATGAGCGTGTCCGCTACTTGATACAGATCACTGTAGTTCGCATCAGCGTAATACACGTAAAGCAGGGCAATCAAAGATCTTTTCCTGAACCTACCTGAGGTCATCGCTTCCTTGAACGCCGCAACCGCGGAACCATATCTGTTCAATTTGTAGTTTGCCAGACCAATAAGATACTGCGTCTCATATTCATAACCTGATCCCGGATAGTTCTGGACGAGGAACTCCATTCTATCGAGGCTCCGCGCATAGTCGCCCTTGTAATAGTACGAAGCACCCATCATGAAGAGCGCATCATCTACCCATCGCGTGTCGGGATATTTCACGATTATCGCCGTAGATTTCTCAATTGCCTTGTCAAAATTCTTGGAATCCGTGACAAGCGTGTCGTGCCTGATCTCTTTCCTTCCTTCACGGAAATAGTTTTTGGCGTTGTACACCGTGTTGAAATAGGCGCATGATACGCAGATCGTCAGGAATCCGCATAACATGAAAAAGAACGGCATGAAACTGACAGTGTTACAGCGTTTCATGAAGTACTTCGAAATTAATGCAGCTATGGTCAACTCTCCACGCGCCTGACGAGCCCGCACCTGCTGGTTCGTCACTTGGCGATGCCGATCTGTACGTTACGAAATCTCGCGGGCGCAGTACCATGACCAACGAACATAGTCTGACCCGGCTCACCCTTGCCGCAATTCGGGGTTCCGTGCATATGCCAAGATTTCCTGTCGGCAACCGCATCACAACTCTTCCAGAATTGTGGAGTAATGCCAGCATAGGTAGGATTCTTGTATACCTTGGTTAATTTCCCTTTCTCGATCTTCCGTGCAAGTTCACAGCCAAATTGAAAATTCAGCCGCTTATCGTCTATCGACCATGATTTATTCGTTGCCACAAACACGCCATCATCAGTGTCCGCGATCATATCCTCGAACTTCCAGGAGCCAGGTTCCAGATTGATATTGGTCATACGGATCAGAGGGATTCTGTTCCAACCATCAGCCCGCATTGCGCCGCTTGACTCCTTACCAACGATACGTGCAGTATCGCGCGATGTCAGATATCCTACGAATAAACCATTCTTCACCAAATGCACACGCTGACCTGGCACACCCTCGTCATCCCAACCAAATGTCCCGAGTCCTCCTGGTACGGTTGCATCAGCAACGATGCTTACGACATCCGAGCCATACTGGAATTTTCCCAATTTGTCGGTAGTAAGAAAACTGGTGCCGGCATAGGATGCTTCCTGACCAAGTACCCGGTCGAGTTCGGTTGGATGACCACATGATTCGTGCACCTGCAAAACCATCTGATCATGGTTGACGATGAGCGTCGTTTTCATTTGCGGACACTGCTCGGCGCCAAGCAGCACCACGGCTTCCTCGGCTACCCTCGATGCATTCCTGGCGTACTCCATCGTCTGGATGAACTCAAACCCCTTTTGTGCATAATCACCATACGAGCGAAACTGCAGTTCTCCCTTATCCATGGCGTAGGCCTTTATGCTACCGCCCGAGAATGTGAATTCCTGTGTAACATACGAATCTTCAGTCGATGCAAAATAAACCTTGCTCTTCTGAAATCTAAGTACTGCCTCGGTCAGTCTGATCCTCTTGTTCTTCCGCATTTCCTGATCACAAGATAGAAGCAGATCGATCTTTTCACTGAGCGGCACGTCCAGCGGATCGATCTGCACCGGGGTGTTGTAATTGCCCTGCTGGGGCGACAAAGGTGTCAGTTCTATCCCCCCCGACTGGACCATCGCCGATGCAAAGGCAATATTCAACGCATCTCTTACCGTCTTCACAGCAACACTTCTCTTTACCTCGTTCGCTGAGGCAAAACCCCAGGCCGAATTCTTCAAAATACGCACCCCAAAACCAATGTCTGTATTATGCGTGATCGCCTCGATTATTCCATTCTTTAGCACGATCGACTCGGTCTCGCGCACAACGACCCTCACGTCGCCATAATCCACCTTCTTCAATCTGATATCGTCAGCAATCCGCCTGGCAAATTGATCCATCCATACTCCTTTGTACTAATATATTCACTTTATGACCAAAATCAAGACAGATATGACTCGACAAATACAGCCTCATCACTCAGACACCGCAAATTCCAGGGTGAATGTAGTACCCTTGCCCTTGCGCGACGTGACATTGACCCTACCACCGTGCTCTTCAATCACTTTCCTGACATAGGCAAGGCCAAGACCCATGCCGTCTGCCTTGCGGGAGAAGAACGGATTAAAGATCATCTCCAATTCAGCCTCTTCAATCCCCACACCATTGTCCGATATGGACAGAAAGACACCTCCGTCTTTTCTGCCCGTCGTGATCTCAATCTGCCCCCTGTCTCTTATCGCTTCTTTCGCATTCTTCAAGAGATTGATCACAGCGACGGTAAGGAGTTCATGATCACCTTTCATTGATGGAATATCGCTTTTGACTTTTTTGGTCACGGTGATCCGTTTCGGCAGTGACACTCTTTCGACTGCTTCATCCAGCACTTTCTCCAGATGCACCGCGGAAATATTCAATCTCAAAGGCTTGGAGTATTCGAGTATGCGCGTGATCAGATCCTCCATGTTCCGGCACTCCTTCACTATTTCTGAGGCCGGCTTCTTTCCCTTTTCCACCAGCCGCGCCAGCCCGACAACGGTACCGAGAGAATTCCTGAACTCATGAGCAACGTATGCCGAAAACTCGACCAGCATCTGCTCCCGCAACCTGAGTTTGCGGTAGACTTCATTGAAGGTTGCCGAGACAAAATCCTCCTTCCTGACCTCGATACCGAAATCGCGGGCAAGATTGGCCACATAGCGCATCGGCAGAAAGAGATTGCGTATCAGAAAGAACCCCAAGAAACCCGCAAAAACAAGCGAGATCGTTATGTAAAAGATGTGCCACCGGAAAATATTGCCGAAGATTATCGCATAGGCGGGAATCAGCGAAATATAAATATCGACGGCTGGGTCGGCGCTTCTGTAAAGGAAATCGTTGCCCACTTGGATCATTTCCTGTTCTGCCGGTAATTTCCTAAAACTCTCCGTGAAATCAATACTCGCGTACGAGGACATAACGCTCAGGTGACTCCAGGAGTCGTAGATGCGCTTGCCTGACGTGTCAGCCACGATCAGGTGGGCAAGATTGAAGGATCGCGCCAGGTTTCTAAACATAACGCTGAGTTCACGGGGGTCACTGTCACTTTTCAGATAACTTCGGCAGATGCTGGCGATAGAGAGTACATTATTGCGGCCGTAGTTCACAAACTCATTCCTGAACTGAAAGCTTATGTACAGATTGAATCCGGCCACAAAGAGAATAAGAACGATGAAGACAGCGGCAATCGTTCCAATGTCCCGTGGGTATGAACCACCGATTCTCATACTACATCCTTATTGATTTTCGCCATCAGATCTTTCTTAATTTGAAATGCGTCACCTTATGACTGTGAGGCGTCCGGTCCGCCTCTCCACATGTTCACCGCTTATCTCAATTACATACAGGTACATCCCGCTCACGACAGCTTCGTTCTTATCATTCTTCAAATCCCAGAAGGCCCTTCGTGTATACCGATCTATCTCGTCGGGTTCGGTATCAAGAACTCTCAACCTCTCCCCCGCAATATTGTAAAGAGTGATCTTGAATTCGGGGAATTGCCCGGATAACTCAACTGTATCTGAAGGTACATAGGAAATGATCACCTTCTCACCCCATGACGGTATCCGATCGGCACGGTACGGATTAGGCAGCGAAAAGATGCTGCCAAGGAGAATGGGTTTAACCCATAGCGAAGCGGTCATGATCGAATCAGCGGGGCCAATGTCATACACCCAGACCCCGGTTGGATTGCCCCCATAATCAAGACTTGCCGGCCGCGAAGTATCCCCGAAGCCGTATTCGCTGTCCTTCCACAAATCAGCAGCGTTTCCTGTGTCACCGTAGGGCAGCAGGAATCGAAGATCACCGTCCGCCTGTA
>JBFEPB010000039.1:0-8286 GCA_041550295.1 bacterium
GAAGAGTACGATAAGAAAGTTGAGGAGTTTTCGAGCGGCTGGCAGATGCGTATCGTGCTGGCGCGCATACTGTTGAACATCCCCGATGTGTTGATGCTCGACGAACCGACCAACCATCTGGATATCGAATCTATTCAATGGCTGGAGGAATATCTCCAGGGTTTTGCCGGTGCAATTATCGCCGTTTCCCATGACCGCTACTTCTTGGATAAGCTGCTACAGAACCCCGATGGCATCTGCAGCATTTGGGAACTGGACGACGGCATATTCCGCACTTATCGCTCAGATTATACGGGTTACCTTCAGCAGTCAGATGTGAGGAAAGAGAAACTCGTGCAGCGAGCCAAGGTTCAGGAGAAACAGATCCTGAAAATAGAGGACTTCATTGTCCGCAACAAGGCAAACAAATCCAAGGCAAAGATGGTGAAGAGCCGGGAGAAGTATCTTGGGCGGCTCGAGCGAGTGCGAGTCGAGCGGGAAAGGCGAAGGCTCAGGGTCGAGTTTCCGGTCGCAGAAGTTCACAGCCGCAGGCTGGTCGAATTGAATAATATTGCGAAGAGATACGGCGGAAAGACGATCTTCAGAAATGTCAATTTCACGATAGAGAAGGGAGATAAGATCGCCCTGATCGGCAAGAATGGGGCAGGTAAATCCACACTCAGCCGTATCATCTGTGGGTTTGAAAATCCTTCCGAAGGCTTACGCCGGATGAGCAGTCGATTACAGATCGGTGTTTTTTCACATGAGCTTGTGCGTGCACTCGATCCAGATGCCACGGTTATTGATGAAGCACTCAGGGAGGCTCTCCCTGATGTCCGTGAGAAGATCCGCAATTATCTGGGGTTATTTCTTTTCTCGGGCGACGATATCGGCAAGAAAGTTTGTGTATTGAGCGGAGGTGAGAAGACGAGATTGGTGATACTGAAAGCTATGCTGACATCCTCTAATCTGCTGGTTCTCGATGAACCGACGTATCATCTGGATAAGGAGTCTACCGATTCCATACTGCATGCAGTGCAGCTCTACAAAGGGGCTGTAGTTCTGGTGACCCATGACCGTGATTTGATCAATGCTTTTGCGCGGCGAATAATCGAATTGAAAAGGGGGACTATCTACGAAAGAAAAGAACTGATGGTGTACCACATGAGAGCAGAAGAGTCTCCAGGAAAAAGCCGTCAAAGCTTGAAATGATGAAGAATCAGATCGCTGCCAAAGAAGAGAGACAGGAGAGACTGCGTGCCATTTTCATGCGAGGGGCGCAGGATGGTGGTTCCAAAAAATCGCGGCGCCTGTTTGAAGAGTATCAGAAACTCACGCAGGAAATTCAAGACCTTCAAGAACAGCTCAACGAGGAGGCCGCCGATGTTCATAGAAAATAGGAGTACCAGGAAGAACCGCCGTATTATCGGTACAAAGGCCTATAATCTATTTCGAATTGCCAGCGTGTTCAGAGTGCCCGAGTTTTGCGTCATCTCGACTCGAGCATATAACGAGTACAAGAATAGCAGGGTAATTCCACCATTGCTCAGGAAGGAAATTGAGCACGTGCTGATTCATTATTTGAAGAGGGGAAGGATTGCAGTCCGTTCATCCAGCACCGCTGAGGATCTCACTGGCGCCTCGTTCGCAGGAATGTATTCGACCGTGCTCCATGTTCAAGATAGGGTCCATGCAATGCAGGCGATAACGCGGGTTTGGGATTCGGCCGACGCGCCACGGGTGAGAGACTATAGCCGACAGATGAATATTGACGCCGGTGATATGGCAGTGATCATTCAGCAGCAACTCGAACCAGAAGTGAGTGGGGTGATGGTCACCCAGAGTCCTTTTTCGATCAACGAAGTATTAATAGAATGTTGTGAAGGACTGGGCGATAAGTTGGTGAGCGGCAAGGTCACGCCTTCGCGTTACCGGATAAGAAACAGAAGGATGATCGATAAGAAGGGAAAGGATATCCTGTCGGAGAAACAGTTATCCGAACTCATGAAGACCGGAAAGAAGATCGAGAGTAACTTCAAATCACCACAGGACGTGGAGTGGGCGTTTCAGAATGGCAGATTGTTCATCCTCCAGTCGCGACCCGTGTTTGTGCAGGTCGCTGCTCCTCGTAAGAAAGGTACGGTCTGGTGCAACGCAAATGTCAGGGAGACGATTCCCGATCCGATATCGCCAATGGGTTGGTCAATATTCGATGCGTCATTCTTTCCGGCGATAATGATCGATGTTTTCGGTTTTCCGGTCAGTATGGATACTTACCGGAAATTCCGTCCTGTGGAAATGCTGTCCGGAAGATTATATTGGAACATAAACAATACCATTGCATACGGCAAAGCCATCGGTCCACTCCTTGATTTCATGGGTGGCGACAATGCTGTAGATCCTCAACTGGCCGCCGCTTTCAGATCGGTGGATATCGATAGCCTGCCCGAGATTCTTTCGAAAACCAAAATGCTTGCTTTTACTGCTACTGCACTCATTCGCCTCCTCCACTACCTGACGCTCGCTTTTGTCAGATATGGATGGATGCGTAATAAGATTATCGAAACCAACAAAGAGATGGATCTGTACTGTCAGACTTTCGAGCCGAGTACAGATCTAAAGGGTGCGGTTGATAAGAAATCAAAGTGGGAAAAGATGGTACTCAAGAAGTTCGCGAGGAGGTATTTTGGCGGGATCTTGTTGGGTAGTTTCTACCTTGCATTGCTTTCGGTTCTGCTGAGGACGAGACTTGGCAAGAAGGGTGAGGCATTGGCTCGTAGGTCGATAGTCGGCATCATCGACAAAACAGGTGAAATGGCGATAGGCATCAATCGACTGGCAGTAATGGCACGGCACAAGCTTGATATCGTCAACGTTACAAACCTCAAGAGATTGTATCGCGAGGACCTTGAATTCCGGCAGCACCTCGAAAATTTCATGGACGATTTCGGCCATCGCGGCCCGGCTGAGTTTGATATCGCCAGTGTCAACTGGCGGGAGGATTATTCCATGTTGTTTAGGGTAATCGCGACGGCAAGAAACAGCGCCGAATACACTGCCCGTCGCGAGCAAGTTGTCAAAGAAATCATGGATGGTACGAGGCCCTTCGAACGCTTTGTGCTCCGGACAATGATCCCGCGTCTCGAAGCATTCATCCCCCTGCGGGAGGGTGGAAAACACTACTACTTGAAAACAACTGCCAAGACAAAAGATCAATTGTTATTGACCGGGCAACAATTGACTGATAAGGGATACATGAAAAAGCCGCGTGACATTTTCTTTCTGACACTACGAGATCTTGAACGCATTGCCGACGCACAAATGACAAAACGTCAAGTTCATGCGACGGTCGAGGAGCGCAAGAAACAGTGGTGCGAGTACGCACGCGCTGAGGTGCCCGATATCATCTTTGAGAGCGGTGAACGTGTGATCAGCACCGTGCAGGCATCGAATGTTTTGACCGGCGAGCCGTTGAGTTCTGGCCGAGTCAGAGCACGCGCGCGTATCATCAAAAATTTTTCCGGGATCGGCCGATTGAAGCAGGGTGAGGTTCTTGTGACCCATCACGCAGATCCTGGATGGACGCCGCTATTCAACGTGGCCTCGGGATTGATAATTGAAGTTGGAGGTGTGATCTGTCACGCGGCAATGGTCGCGCGCGAGCTGGGTATACCGGCGGTTTCAGTCGCCGGTGCGACATCTCTAATCCGAGATGGTTCGATGATTGAATTGGATGCGGATGAAGGAGCGGTTACACTAAGCTGAGCGCTTCATTCTTGGCGTCGTATCTGATATGGTGATCGGTTGCGTATCAAGCGTATTGTTTCGGGTTTTCTTCGAAGAGTTTCTTTGCGGCTGCCTGCTGCGCTTTCTTTTTGGAATCACCAGAGCCACGACTGACGCGCTCCTTGTTTATGTAAAGATCGACGTGGAATACCTTACGGTGAGGCGGACCGTGTGATTTTGCTACACGATAGGCGATACTACATTGGTTTTTCATCGCCCATCTGTTGAGCATGGATTTGTAATCGAGTAATCCAGAGAAATCTTTTTTGAGTATATGCTTGGTAACGAACGCTCGGGCGCCCTTCAGTCCGCCATCAAGGTAAAGCGCGCCAATGAGGGCCTCGAGTGCGCCGGCGACATTCGAGGGCCGTTCGCGACCGCCCGTTAGTTCTTCGCCTTTATCCATCAGCAGGAATTCGCCGATTCCAATTTCCTTGCCGACGTGGTGAAGTGTTTCGGTATTGGTATATCTTATTTTCAGTTCATTCAATTGGCCCTCGGTTAATGCGGGGAATTTTTTGTGCAGATATTCGCGTACAATGAGTTCAAGCACTGCATCGCCCAGGAATTCGAGTGTTTCATTTGATTTCTCGTGGCTTTTCTCATCCTCGCCATGATAGGAGGAGTGCGTAAGGGCAAGGCGGAGTCGTGTTTTTTTCCTGAAGCGTACTCCGAGTTTCTTTTGGATGTCCTTATACTTGAACAATGGCATCTATCTCCACGGCAGCGTTCATCGGCAATGAACTGACGAAGACAGCGGTACGGGCTGGATACTCAGAAGTAAAATACTGTGCGTATACCGTGTTCATCGGCGCGAAGTCCTCGGGTTTTGTCAGATACACCGTCGTCTTGACGACCGAGGACAGGCTTGCGCCGCCGGCTTCGATCACCGCCTTCAGATTCTCCAGGACCTGTTTTGTCTGCTGAGCGATACCACCTGACACAATTTCTCCGGTGTCAGGGCTAATCGCTATCTGGCCTGCCGTAAATAAATAGCCATCTGTCTTTACGGCCTGTGAATACGATCCGATTGCCGCAGGTGCGCTTTCGGTTTTGATCACATGTTTCATGAACTACTCCTTTCGTACAACACCATTTTCAATGACAAAGTCTTCATTACCGACGCTGAATACCTCCCCGCTACCACTGCGTAGCTTCTTCTGAAAGACAAGCCAGCCATTGAGTTCCATCTTCTCCAGTAGGTCGAGTGCGGTTAGTTTGTCGGTGAATCCCCCGAATCTGATGCGGTAGAGGTCAGCCGAATCCACGATCACGGGTACGCCCTTCCGACGGAATTCCTCGTACGCGTGCAGGGCATTGGCAGGTTCTGAAAAGGCGCTGAGTTGGAGATACCAGAGCGAATCGACCCCAGCAGCCAATGGCAGCGCAGGTATCAGTATCCTTCTTTGCCTGGTCAAGGGCACCAAGCTCCCCGGCGAGTTTTGGATCAGGTATGTTCTGCCCTGGCCGTCCATGCCAATGACATGATTCGCGTCTGAATCGCGAAAGAGAGCGGTGATCCCGTAGTTGTTGTGTTGCATTCCAATGATACGCATCGTCAATGTATCCATCCAGAAGATCGCATCTTTGGTCAGCATGACTGTGCCTGAGATGTGCAGCAGGCTCTGCACTGGTTGGAAGTCGACCATCTCACCTGATTTCGTGAGAAAGAAGATGCCCTGTGCAGTAACAGCCGAAAAACAATTATTTTCTGCAATGAGGATGTCTGGTTCAAATGTCAGGTGAATCCTTTTCTGTCGCCTCAAGCTCAGATCATATATTGACAGCCATTGTCCAGCCTCGAGGCAGATGAAGGCCATCTGCTGGGGATCAAATTCAGATTGTCTTATGCGTTCTACCCGCAACTTTCTGATGGTTTTCCCCGACTCCAGGTCGACGATCCTCAGGGTGCTCTGAGTGCTGGCATCACTCACCAGATAGATTTTGTGTTGGGCGCCGGCGCCGAGGCATTTCTGGTTGCTGACTACTGGTCGATGATCGCCGCGTTCGATGCCTATACCTGACTTGAAGGAAAGATTTGTGCGGTCGAGGATAATGATCTCGTCTGTCGAGATCAGGGCGATATCGTGATACAGGAGCAGAATATGATTGAACCTCAATGGTAATGGCACCTTATCGACAATTTGTCTTCCTTCGCGATCGATATTGTATAAATAATCAGCCGTGGCAACAAACACAAAATCGTCAACCACGCAGTCAATTACTGGTTCTGGTAACGCAATTTCACCAACGATATCATGTACTTTGTCAAAAGTGAAGAGGGTGGATTCGACCACGTAAGCAGAGTTCAATAGAAGCATGAGCAAGAAGTGGGTGAACATGCCTAATAATAGGCTAATAAATCGGAAAATCAAGGGTATGCTTTTCTGCGCTGTGAAACGTTCGTATAGGGTCGTTTAACTTCTGTCACGTATATCTGGTATTGACTTTGGCAGAATATTAAATAGAATTAGAATCAAGGAGGCCTGATGAAAAAGCTAATCTTCCTGTGTATTGTTTTTCTTTTCGTTGCTTGTCCACCAACTGCAAAGAACGCGGCAAGGATATATATTCAACAGGGCGAGTACGAAGCTGCAAAAGCGCAGATCCTTGCTGGTCTCGAGAGTGCGCCCAATGACTATGAGTATTATGGACTGCTGGCAAAAGTAGAAATCGGGATGGCCAATTGGCTGGCTGCGAGCGATGCGTTCTTGCGTGGCGCAGCGGTTGATTCAGCGAAAACCGTAGACATGCTAATGGCCGATAAACAGAACGTTCCGGTCTATTGGCAGGCGTTCTACAATGCGGCGATCAGTTGGATGGATGGAAAGAAGTATGATAGGGCTCTGCAAAATCTGGCTTACTGTGAGATATTTGATCCGGCAAATGTGAATCAGTACATTCTTGAGGGAGGGATATATAGCGAATTGGGAGAAAATGACAAGGCCAATGCCGCTTACGCCAAGGCATTGAGTATTGACCCAGAGAATCCTGAAGCGCATTTTCTCATTGGCAAGGCTATATTTGAGAAAGGTGCTTACGATTCGGCGTCAGTTAATTTCAAGCAATCCGAGAAATACTTTTTGCAGAAATACGACCGCACCGCCAAAGTGATTTTCCAGAATCTCGGAGCAGTTGACAATGCACTCGCCAAGGAGATCATAGAACTGTGGGGCAAAAAGGACGAGGATGCATTGGACCAGTTGGTTAAAGTTCAACTCGGTTTTGACGAAGGCTTGAATGCGCAACGGAGAACATTGGAACAATTCTATAAGACTGCCGACGGACTATCCCGTACTTATTACTATATGGGTCTAGCTAATTACAACCTCCAAAAAGACGATTTGGCTCTGGAGTACTTCCAGAAAAGCCTCGATCTCAAAGGCGACGACGTTGATGCGTTGTATTACGCCGGCGAAATATACTTGAAACAAAAGCAGTACGATAAATCGATTGCACTCTTCAAGAGAATCACAGAGATCCAGCCAAACGATACTTATGCATGGTTCTACCTCGGCGTCAATCATACGCAGAAGAAGGATTACCAGAAGGCAATCGATGTCTATGAGAACAAGGTGCTGGTAATAGAACCTGAGAACGTTGATGCAATGACGAATCTGGCGTATGTATATCGCGAAATGGGTAACAACAAAAAGGCGCTTGAGTGGTTGACGAAGGCGGAAAAGTTGCAGAAGGAGTAATGATGAACATAAAATCAAAGGAACGAGTACTTACCATTTTGATCTTTTTCGCTCTTGTGGGGCTCTTGTTCGTGGTTGGTTATCCAATCTACAAAGAATCTCAGCCTTCTGAGGTAAGGTTTGGCGTTGACAAATCCTACTATAGCGTACCTTTCTATGTTGCACAACTGGATACCACGAGGAATTATTTCGCCCTGGAAAAAGTTAAGGCTGAATTCATCGAGGTTACCGGTAATCCGCTGGAAGGCCTCAAGAACGGTGAATATGATGTTGCCGTTGTCCCATGGTACTGGTTGATCATATCACCGGCCTTGAATGGTGACACGGCGAAGGCATTCGGGTCGCTTGAGATGAAATCAGGAAGGTCAATGGATGCTTTCATGGTCGCTCCGAAGTCGAAGATCACGCGGCTGAGGGATTTGAGCGGTAAGCGTTTTGGATTCCTCAAGCGGGATGAATATCTCGTCAATCTGGTAATGACGGAGATGGTCGAAGACCTGAGCCTCAAGAAGGTTGAATATGTACCGCTCGATGTTGACGAAGTCAGTTCTGCCTTTGATGAGAACAAAGTTGATGTACTATATCTGCTCGATCCATACCGGGCCTACATGATTTACACCGGCAATGTGGTTATCGCTGAGGGTATGGCATCAACTTATATTATTCCGAATATACCGTACGGTGCTATCGTTATGCGCAAGAATTACGTCACTACTGAGAAGAGGTTGGCGGCGATCCGTGCCAAGAATGCAGTAGAGGCAGCCCTAGGTTACTTGACGCGAAATCCTGAGGTGGCGAAACGATACGTCCTGCGACTTAA
>JBFEPB010000040.1:0-8281 GCA_041550295.1 bacterium
ATGTCAACTAAACCGTGTTTTAGAAATTCGTAAACGTGAATTGGGATATGAGCCTCGCGACATATGTTGAATGCGGTCAGATCCATCACCATCAATCGCTTTTTTATTGCCTCATCATATGATAAATTCCTGTACAGTTGTGCTTTTTCATTTTTGTGGGGGTCGGCTGAATAGACACCGGCCACCTTTGTGCCTTTGATCAGCACATCGGCCTCAAATTCAGCTGCTCTGAGAGCGGCCGCTGTGTCGGTGGTGAACATGGGATTGCCGGTTCCACCCACGAAAATCACCGTGCCTCCTGATTCGAAGAATTCCCGGTCATTGAACTTACTGAATCTTTCGGCAATGCCTTCTACAGCGAGACCACTGCATAATTTCACTCTCTGTCCCTTCTTCTGGAGGATCGAGTGTAGGGTAACGCCATTTATCACCGTGCCGACCATGCCGCAGAGATCCGCGTCGAGCTTATCAAGCCAGGCAGCATCGCGGCCGCGTATTATATTCCCCCCACCGACGACAATTCCCATCTTTGTCCCCAGGTTCCGGGCTTCGGTGATTTGTTCTACTATATAGTGAATAGCTGACTGGTTAAAGGTCCTGTTTTCATCCCCGAAAAACTCTCCAGATAATTTGAGTATGATTCGACCGTACTTGGTGCTGCGTGGGTTTTTTTTCATTCACCGAGGCGAAAACGAACGAAACGCCTCACGACGATATTTTCACCGAATTTTGCTATCTGCTCTTTCAAGTAATCATTGACCGTCTTTTCGGGTATCTTTACAAATGGCTGCTCAAGCAGGCACACGTCTGAATAGAATTTTTCGAGTTTCCCGGCAACGATCTTTTCTACTATTTCGGGTTTCTTCTTCATATCCTGGACCATGCTTCGGTAGATCTCTTTTTCTCTTTCGATTACCTCGGCGGGTAACTCTTCCCTCGTCACCACCATGGGTTCGCTGGCGGCAATCTGCAGGGCGATATCGCGGACAAATCTGCGGAAGTCGGTGTTTCGCGCGACAAAATCCGTCTCACAGTTGACTTCGACGAGAACACCCAGGCGGTCGCCCGGGTGAATATAGGCATCCACGATGCCTTCCTTCGTTATGCGTCCGACTTTCTTGGCGGCAAGGGCGAGCCCCTTCTTTCGCAGCGTCTCAACCGCTTTTTCGAGGTCGCCTTCTGCCTCTTCCAGTGCTTTCTGACAGTCGACAATGCCGGCGCCGGTACGTTCCCTAAGCTCTCTCAGTTTCTCCCGATCCATAAGTTTCCTTTTCTTCGGCTTCGAATCCCTTCCGGCCTTCGATTACCGCACTGGACATTATCTTGGTGACCAAGGAGATCGATCTTATCGAATCATCGTTGGCGGGTATTGGATAGGCGATTTCGGTCGGGTCAACATTCGTATCGACGATCGCCGCCACCGGGATGTTAACGCGAAGCGCCTCGCGCAGCGCAGTCTCATCTTTTTTGATATCGACTATGAAGACGATACCAGGCAAACGATCCATATCCTTGATGCCCACGAAATACTTGTGAAGTTTTTGATACTCTCTCTCAGTGCGCGACAATTCTTTTTTCGACATCATGGTCCAGCGACCATCTTCTTTCATCTGCTCGAACTCCCTGAGTCGTGATATCCGTTGACTCAGGACATCGAAGTTGGTGAGCAATCCCCCAAGCCAGCGTTCGGTTACAAAGAATATTTGGGCCTTTGTAGCTTCTTCTCTGATAATATCCTTGGCTTGTTTCTTGGTTCCGACAAAGAGTACTCCCTTGCCCTCTTCAGCAACACGTACTATCGCCTCATAGGCACGCTTCAACCCTTCCTGTGTTTGCTGCAGGTCGATGATGTGTATTCCGTTGCGCTTACCGAAGATATATCTCTCCATTTTCGGATTCCAGCGCTTTGTGCGGTGTCCGAAATGGCAGCCTGAGCTAACCAGTCTTTCGAAAGTAATCTGCTCCAATGTGCCTCCTCATCGCTTAGAGAATTGGAATCTCTTGCGGCGTTTCGCTAACCCGTACTTGCAGCGTTCCTTCTTCCGCGGATCCCTTTTCAGCAAACCCGCGCTTTTCAGGGTTGGTCTGAGTTCCGGATTGAATTTGACAAGGGCACGGGCGATTCCATGAGACATCGCTCCGGCCTGGCCAGATATGCCGCCGCCCGACAATCTTGCTTTGACATCGACGGTACCTTTGACCCCGGCAGTGATCAGGGGAAGATTGACCAGATCCACCAGGTCCTGTCGACCGAAGTATTGTAGGGGATCACGGCTATTGACCTTGACCACTCCGCTACCTGAAGTTAGAACAATCTTTGCCGTTGCCGTTTTTCTCGATCCGGTTAGTATCTGTGGCATATCCTGTCCTCCTTACAGTTCGATTTGCGTTGGCGACTGTGCAGCATGCGGGTGATTTATGTCGGTATAGATCTTCAGTCGCTTCAGCCGACGTGCTCTCAGCCTGTTCTTTGGCAACATGCCGCTGATTGCATGGTAGATAACACGTTCCGGATGCTTCTTCAGCATCAATTCTAAGTTGATCTTTTTCAAACCACCTGGATAGAAAGAATGCGAATAGTATATCTTGTCCTGCATTTTCTTCCCGGTAACTCTGAATTTGTCAGCATTGATGACCACGACGTAATCACCGCAGTCCACATGCGGTGAATACTGGGCTTTGTTCTTGCCGATCAACACAAGGGCGATTTTCGAAGCCAGTCGTCCCAGGACCTTGTCCCTGGCGTCGACGATGAACCACCTGCGCCTGACATCTGATTTCTTCAAAACCGTTGTCTTCATTAGCCACTATTATAAACAATTTTCGGCCAATGTCAAGACTTGACCGAATGACTGTACACGTTCCTTGTCTTATTCGTGGAGTTGACACTGAAATTCAGGTTTGCGGCTCATATTCACCCGGGATGTCCAGAGGACAAAGCGTTGCGATCGTTAATATCGTAAATATCACAAAATTGGATACTGGATTCTCGATACTTGATACTGGATACGAACCGGTGGTATCGTTGAGTTCGTTATTATCGTTACATTTCTCAACTTCTGAACCTCTTACCTTCCTTGCTTCTGCTGTGTGAGCCGGCGGCACCTGAATTTCAGTGTTTCTTGTGACATGTGTAATTTCGAATTTCAAAATTGAGATTTCGCAATGGTTATTGATGGGCTAATGTGCTTCATCCCAGTTTTGACCGACGCCGATCGATATCTGGATAGGCACATTGATATCTATCACTTTTTCCATGCTCTTTGTGATGATTTCAATGGCTTCATCGATCCTTTCGTCTTCGATCTCAAAAAGCAACTCGTCATGGATGGACAGGAGTAGGCCTCGCTTGAATTTCCCGGCAATTAGCCTGTTCTCGACGTCAATCATCGCGATCTTGATCAAATCAGCCGCCGTGCCCTGGATCGGGGTGTTGATTGCCGCGCGCTTGGAAAATTCGCGCAGTGTATGGTTGGCCGAGTGGAGGTCAGTCAGGGGCCGTCGGCGCTTGAAAAGAGTCTCGGCATATCCTCTTTCCTCGGCCGATTTCACGGCCTGTTCACGCCAGGCAGCGACATCCGGATAAAGATCGTAATAGGATTGGATGAATTGTGCTGCCTCTTCGTGGGCAATGTCGAACCGTTGGGCGAGTCCGTAGTCACTCATGCCGTAGATCAACCCATAATTAACCACTTTGGCCATGCGGCGCTGCTTTTCATCAACTTCTTCCTCCGGAGTATTGAACACGACACTTGCCGTGTGCCGATGTATATCATCGCCTCTGTCAAAGGCCTTGCACAGGTTCTTGTCCTTGGAAAAATGCGCGAGTAGTCTGAGTTCGATCTGCGAATAATCACCGGATACTATCCTGTATCCGTCGCCGGCAACAAACCCCTTACGCATTTTTCGGCCCAGTTCGCTCCTTATCGGAATGTTCTGCATATTGGGGTTTGACGAAGACAAACGCCCCGTTGCCGTGCTTGCCTGATTGAAGGTTGTATGTATCCTGCCTTCCTTGCTGAGCATGATCAAGGGTTCAATATAGGTTGATTTTATCTTGGCGAGTTCGCGGAACCTCAGTATCTCTTTGGGCACTTCATGGCTCAGGCTGAGTTGAGTCAGCACTTCGTAGTCGGTTGAATAATGTGTTTTTCCACGTTTCGCCGGTTTGAGATTCAATTCTTCAAACAGGACTCGGGACAGTTGCTTTGGTGAATTGATGTTGAAGGAATGGCCGGTCATGCGATAGATCTTTTTCTCTGATTCCCTTAGCCGTTCCTCGATGTCAACATCGAGTTCCTGGAGGTAGATCACATCGAGTCCAATCCCGCGTTTTTCCATGCTCGCAAGCACCGGGATGAGTGGTGCTTCGATGTCGTTGTACAGATCTAGCATTTCTGTCTCGACCAACTTTTTTCTTAGTATTGGTTCCAGCCTATGGCCCAGGACAGCTACTGCTCCAGGTGTCTTTTCAGGATAGATCTGCAGATTATGCAGACATATATCTTCAAAAGAGTAAGATTTGCGGTTAGGGTCGAGGAGCCAGGATACGATCTGCAGGTCAAAAAGCGGAGGGGAAATTTCGATTGTGTGTGCGATCTTCTTGAGATCATAGCCGACCTTTATCGTATCTTTGCTGCAAAGAAACCCGGCAGCTTGTTTGACAGACGCATGGTAAACGTCATTAACGCTGCTGCTGATGAATACGTGGTCATCATCTTGGGCGATGCCAACTATTTCAACACCGGCGAACACCTTGTTGTCGGTCAGTTCATGCACCGTGAGCTTGGGCCGTTTTGCCTTGGAGAATTCACGTATCAGCGAATGGAATTCGAGTTCGATGAGCAGCGGCATCAGTTTATCCATGTCCGGTTCGCTGATTCGCAGCGCTTCAAGGTCAATGCCCATTGGCACATCGGTCTTCAATCTTATCAGTTCCCAGGAGAGAAGAGCTTTTTCCCGGTGTGATTTCAGCCGCGGTTCTTCATTCAAGGCTTGGTCAAAGGTGGGGTATTTCTTGATAATCTCAATGGCGCGCTTTGGGCCAATGCCCGGTACACCAGGGATATTATCGATCTTATCACCAATCAATGCCAGATAAACAGGAACCTGCTCTGGTGCAATGCCCAGTTTGGTGAAGACCCGATCGCGGTCATAGACAATATCTCCATAAGCGTCATATACATAGATGTCTTCATCAACCATCTGCAGCAGGTCCTTGTCAGACGTTGCGATGTATACAGCACCCTTATCCCGGAGTCTGACCGCGAGTGTTGCGAGGACATCGTCGGCTTCGTACCCGTCGATCTCGAACTTGGGAATACCCAGATAATCAGAGATCTTCTTAACCTTCTCTATTTGGAAAGGAATATCTTGCGGCGGTGGCGGTCTTGTTGCCTTGTATTCCTTGTAGGCTCTGTCACGGAAGGTCTCACCCGGCGCGTCAAAAGCCAGACCCATATACTCGGATGGCAGATTTTTCTTTATTTTCTGTATCATGTTCATGAAACCGAATATGCCTGAGGTATTCTGCCCGCGTGCATTGCGTAGGGGGTTCCTGATAAAGGCGAAGTAAGAGCGAAAGATGATCGAATGCGCGTCGATGATGACGAACTTCTTCTTTTTCATGGCTAATTATATGCAATAATCAAAGCAGCGCAAGCCTACGAAGATGTTGACAAGGGAAATTTTTTCCGTAGTATTGCAAAATGGTTAAGCAGGAAAAAATCTACGCGATCGTTAATCCGCACGCTGCTCACGGAAGAGCAGGCAAGAAATGGCCTTTGATATTAGATTATCTCCAAAAAAAGGGATTCGATGTCACCTGGCGGTTGACCGAGAGAAGATGGCATGCCTGTGGCATTGCGCAGGAGTATGCAAGGGAAGGTGCAAAGCTCTTGATAAGTGTTGGCGGCGAGGGAGTGATGAACGAGATCGTGAATGGATTGTTTGTCTACAAGCAGACTTCGGGTAGGATGCCGACCCTTGCTATGATCCCGGTGGGAACCGGAACCGATCTCTCAAGGACACTGCGCATATCCAAAGATTACCGCGAGGCGGTCGATCTGATCGAAAGTGGGCGCGAGATATCAATCGATGCCGGAAAGATTGAGTTCCGGTCAGGCGGCAGAACCTGGGCGCGTTTTTTTGTCAACGCCTCGGATGTCGGACTAGGCGGAGCAGTTGCACGCATCAGCAACAGCGTTCCAAAAATCCTTGGCGGATTTCTGACCTTCTTGCTTGCCAGTCTTGCAGGTTTGCTCAGTTTCAAAAGGATGAGACTGAAGATCTGGGTCGATGACGAACTCATCGATTCAGGGTTAATGACGATTGTCGGCGCCCTGAACGGTCAGTATTTTGGCGGTGGCATGCATGCCGCGCCTATGGCCATGATCGATGATGGTAAAATGGAATTCATGTATGTGAAGGACACGAATTCTTTCAAGTTCCTCACGAAAGTTCTGGCGAGGGTGTATGAAGGTGAACACCTGGCATACCATAATGTTTACCTTCGTAGCGGGAAGAGCGTGAAGGTTCAGGCAGAGAAAGTTTTCCTGGTCGATGTCGATGGTGAAGTTGAAAAAGCCAGCACCATTAGCTTGCATGTTCTGCCGCAAGCGGTTCGTATTTTGGTGGCGAAGTAGTTATCCCGTATAGAGATTATTGACTTTGATATAGTTGTACACTGCTGGTTCGAGCAAATAACGTACTGAAAGGCCTTTCTGGATCCTGGTCCGGATCATCGTTGAAGAAATATCAATTTGGGGCGCCGTGCTAATCATAATCCAGTCAAAGAACCTCGATTCCTTTGATATCTCATAGTTCGGCCGGCGCATCACAACGACCCGGCATTCTCTGAACAATGCTTCAGGCTCTTTCCACGTTTCTATTTCGAGCCACTGATCGCTGCCGATCATCAGGTATTGTTCATCATCTGTCTTCTGCCGCAACGTCCTTATCACATTGATCGTGTATGTTTTGTCAGGCATTTGTCTTTCGACGTCGCTTATAACGAACCTTTCGTTTTCTTTGATGGCCAGATCGGCCATAGCATACCGTTTCTCGTAAGGTGAATATTCTTTTTTGTGCGGCGGGTTGCCAGAAGGCACGAAGAGGATCCGTTGAAGGTGGAATTCCTCCAGGACGTGCTGGGCAATGATCAGATGTCCGATGTGTGGCGGATCAAAGAGTCCGCCGAAGACGCCGGTTTTCATTGTCTGTGGTTTTAATCTCCTTTTTCCAATTCGGCGATTTGTGCGGCGGCCTTGTCGCGCCACTCGTCGTTTTCGAGGAGTTCTCTGTACAATTCCAATGCTTGTTCAAGTCTTCCATTGTTCTTATGGATACCGGCGCTCCGGTAGGCAGCCTCGCCTGCAGATTCTGTCTCCGGATAATTATCTCTTATATATTGATAGTATAATAACGCCGCCTCTGGCTCGTTGAGTTTTTCGTACAATTTTCCGTTTTCCAGTTCTTTCTTGGCTAGCAGATTCCGGGCCGTCAATATCTCCTGTCTCGCTGCGTCGCTGTGCTCTGAATTGGGAAAACGCGTTAGAAATTCATCAAACATCTGGATCGCCCGTTTAAGGTCGGTAAGGTCTTTTTCATAACTCGGAGCGCTCAGGAGATGGGCCTTGGCTCGGTAGAAGTAGGCAGGCTCTAATAGTGTCGAATTCGGAAAGTTGCGTATCAGGTAATCGAACTCAATGATCGCCTGGTCGTACGTCTTTGCTTCCAGGTAAGAGCGTGCCAGCCAGTATTGTGCATCATCCACGTACTCTGATGAAGGATGGTAGAACAGTATCCTCTCGAATGCTTCTACTGCTTTCCGGTAATTTTTGTTTTCAAACAATGACATTGCCCGTTCGAACTCATCCTTGGCTTCGAGCGGAACTGTGGTTTCGCGCGCCGCACAAGAAAGGACGATCGCCACGATGGCCAGCATGATCAGCGTGGATCTCATTTTCTCTCCTTTATTTCCTCTATCCGTTCCTTTGCTCTTTTCGTCATTTCACCTTTTTGATAAGGGTCGAGCCGAAGTACTTTTTTGTACAATTCGAGAGCAGCATCAGAGTTACCTCTCGCGTAGTATATCTCAGCCGTATAGAAATATGCGTCATCGAGCATCGACTTTGGTTCTCCATTGGCGATGATATGGCCAAAATATATCTCGGCGCTGTCTAGTGTCCCGGCCATAAAATGCCTGGTGCCGAGGGACAATTGTATCTCACTCACGAGCAGTAAGTTCGCTGCGCTTTTTAATTTCTCATATTCGAGCTGG
>JBFEPB010000041.1:0-8275 GCA_041550295.1 bacterium
GACCGGACAGGCAGACATGATGCAAAGCAGATGGGGTTCGCACGGAGACTATGAGGTCATTGCCATTGCACCGGATTCGCCGCAGGAGATGTTTGACTACACGATCAAAGCATTCAATCTTGCAGAGAAGTACCGCTGTCCGGTCATGATTATGTCTGATGAATGCGTTGGTCACATGACCGAGAAGGTTGTCATACCGGAAGCCGATAAGATCGATATTGAACCCAGGAGGTTGTACACCGGCAAGGCGGCAGATTACAGACCCTTCATGCCCGATCCGGATCTCGTGCCAAAAATGGCAAAGGCTGGTGAAGGATTAAATCTGTATATCGTCGGTGTCGTTCACGACGAGAACGGTCATCCGGTTGCCGCTGAAAAATACAAGAGTGCTTGTGTAAGAAGATTGGTTGACAAGATCAGAAACAACAAAGAGAAGATCATCGAATTGAAGGAAGAAGGAATCGATGGCGCTGATGTGATCGTAGTGTCATACGGAATATCGTCGCGAGTCGCGGTAAAGGGTGTCGAGATGGCGAGGCAGAAAGGCATAAAAGTCGGCACGCTGCGGCTTGTTACCGTCTGGCCGTTCCCTGATGAGCGGATCAATGAACTCGCGAAGAATACAAAAGCCTTCGTCGTTCCCGAGATAAACTATGGACAAGTCGTGTACGATGTTGCCCGATCCGCGCATGGTCACGCGAGTGTTGTACTCGTTCCTCATGGTGGTGCTGGTGTCCACAATCCAGCCGATGTTGCTGATGCAATCGAATTCGCGGTCAAGCAGAAAAAACCAATGGAAGGCGTTCACGAATTCAAAACCAGGCTTGAGAAATCGGTCTTTGAGGGAGGGTTCAAATTAAAGGAATGAATTCAATCATCGAAGCAATCAATAAGGGCATAGAGAAATCCGGACTGGATCGGAAAAAGATCAGCATTCCATCAGATATCCCCTTTGAGCCCGAGACGGTCAAATCCCTGGGTGTGGACTATTTCCAGGTCCCACGCGGGCGTGCAATAGCCTTTGGGTCGGGACTGAAACTTGGTAGCCCGGATCTGAAGATCATTCCCGTCGTGGGCGATCTCATGACACTCGGCGGAAATCATTTCGTTCATGGAACGCGAAGAAACATGGAACTACTCGTGCTCTGTATCAACAACTTCGTCTACCGCAGGATCGCGGGTAAATCGGTTCCGAAGATGGCGTCTGTGTTCTCGCCTTATTCGACATTCGAAGAGCCGTTCAATTTCCCGCACCTCGGCAATTCCTGCGGAGCAGTGTACACAGCAAGATGGACCGCTTTGCACACGATCGAACTCGCCACATCCATCGCCGAGGCACTGCACAAACGCGGCATGTCTATGATCGAAATACTGGCACCTGGTCCCAGCTATTATCGATACGTCACCGATCTCGAGTCAGAACTCCTGCAATTCTATTATGAAAATTCGACCGTTAAAAACAATGAGGACCCCCGGAACTTAGCAATAACGGCTGACGAGAAAATAATTGTCGGGAAATTCACCGACAAGGAACGGCCCACGTTCATCGACTCATACAACGTCCAGCATACGAAGATACTCGGTGAAGCATTCACGCCTCATGGTGCGATCCCGAGAAAGGTGGGAGGCGGAAATGGCTGAGATAAGATTCGCTGGTTACGGTGGTCAAGGCATTATCAGGTCAGGGATAATCGTCGGTAAGGCAGCATCGATCTACGATAATAAGCACGCAACCATGAGCCAATCATTCGGACCAGAGGCTCGAGGCGGTGCTTGCAGTTCCCAACTCCTGATATCTGAAAGCAAAGTTTTATACCCTTATATTACGAACTCTGACGTTCTCATTACCATGTCCCAGGCTGGCTATGATAAGTTCGAATCAGAAATGGGTAAAGATGCAATGTTGCTGTACGACCAGGACCTCGTAAAACCGAAACCTTCGCGTGAGAGGATAACCAACTACGGCATACCGGCGACCCGGTTCGCCGAAGAATTGGGTATCAAGATCGTCGCGAATGTGGTTATGCTCGGTTTCTTTACCGCCATAACCAGACTTGTTACCTATGAGAGTATGAAAAAGGCTCTTCCCGGTCTCGTCCCGGAAAAAGCTCTACCGCTGAATCTGAAGGCTTTTGAACGCGGCCATGAATATGGAACAGAGATCTTAGCAAAGACAAAATCAAATAAAGGAACTGAATAAATCATGCCAAAAGGAGCACTCGTCATTGGTGGAGGTGTGGCTGGAGTTCAGTCCGCATTAGATTTGGCCAATGCTGGTTTCAAGGTTTACCTTGTCGAGCGTGGCCCATGTCTGGGCGGTCGAACATCCCAGATCCACAAGATCTTCACCTCGATGGACTGTACGGGCTGAATCCTCGGCCCCAAACTAATGGATGTCGGTCGGCATCCGAACATTGAGATATTCGCCAACAGTGAAGTAGTTGGCGTCGAGGGTGAGGCACCAGATTTCAAAGTGAAGGTCAGGCGAAAATCAACATTTGTCGACTGGAACAAGTGTACCGGATGCGGCGAGTGTCCAACGGTTTGCCCGGTCCATATCAAAGATGAGTTTCAATTAGAGTTGACGCAGCGAGAGGCGATTTATCGCCAGTACCCCCAGGCCGTTCCTAATAAATTTCTCATCGACAAGAAGGGGTCTCCACCGTGCCGATACTCGTGCCCGGCCGGAGTCAATGCTCAGGGATATATCGCGCTCGTCTCACAGGGCAAGTATCAGGAAGCGCTCGAACTTGAACGCCGAGATAATCCTTTTCCGGCTGTTTGCGGACGCGTCTGCACCCATCCGTGTGAAGCAGATTGCAAAAGAAAGGACGTTGACGAACCGCTGGCAATTGCCCAGCTCAAGCGTTTCATCTCTGATCACGAACTGAAAAACCCCACACCCAAATCTGAATTGAACAAAGAAAAAGTCGCCGTCGTTGGTGCCGGTCCTGCTGGCTTGTCTGCCGCATACTTCCTCGCCAAAAGGGGCTACCGCCCGACCGTGTTCGAAGCCACTGATCATCCAGGCGGCCTTTTGTACTGGGCAATACCACGTTTCAGATTACCGGAAGCCGCACTCCAGCGTGATCTGCATTACATAGAGAGTTGGGGTGTCGAGATCAAGACCGGTGCCGCGTTAGGCAAGGATTTCAGCATCAAAGACCTACAGCAGGATCATAAGGCTATTTTCCTCGGGCTCGGTGCGGCCAAAGAAAAGACAATGGGAATAGAAGGCGAAGACCTACGGGGTGTTGCGTTGTGTGTTGAATTTCTCAATAAGACGGTCCACGATCCCGAGACACCCGTGGGCAAGAAAGTAGCCGTCGTTGGTGGAGGGAACTCGGCAGTAGATGCAGTGCGTACCGCATTACGTCTTGGCGCCGAACAAGCTTTCATAGTATATCGCCGTTCACGCCAGGAAATGCCCGCAAATGAAGAGGAGATCGTCGAAGCGGAAAAAGAGGGAATCAAGATCCATTACCTGACCAACCCTACGAGGATCCTTGGAAAAGAGGGCAAGGTCACAGGCATAGAATGCATCAAAATGAAGCTCGGCGAGCCTGATGCTTCGGGCCGGAGAAAACCCATACCCGTCGAAGGATCTGAATTCACCATGGATCTCGATATGGTGATAATGGCAATTGGCCAGGCAGCCGACATTTCATTCCTGGCCAAGGAAGAAAAATTCGAGTTGACCCGCTGGGGTACCTTCGCAGTGGACCCGGATACGCTGCAGACAAGTGTCCCTGGTATCTTTGCCGGCGGCGATGCGGTAACCGGGCCTGCGACGGTCATCGAAGCAATCGCCGCAGGAAAAGAAGCTGCCGAATCGATCGACCGGTTCATCAGAGGCGCGGATCTGAAGGAAGGCAGAAAAAAGAAAGATGACCGTGTAAAAGATGAAGATATCAAAATTCCAGAGGACATACGAACTGAGAAAAGAACGGCCATGCCCGTGCTGGACCTGGAAAAAGCGAGGAACAGTTTCGAAGAAGTCGCCCAGGGTTTCTCTGAAGAACAGGCCAAAAAAGAATCGAACCGATGTCTCAGCTGTGCCGGCTGTTCAGAATGTCTGGAATGTGTCAAGGTGTGCGAACCAAATGCCATAGTGCATGACATGACAGATGAATTTGTGGATTTAGATGTGGGGTCGATCCTCGTGACCACCGGTGTCGATTATCTTGATCCTAAAGAAGCGAGTGAATACGGCTATAAACGTTTCAAAAACATTTATACATCTTTTGAGATTGAAAGGCTCATGAGTGAAGATGGCCCGAGCGCCGGCGAACTCCCTCTCGGCAAGAAGTTGCAGGAACCACTGCGTTTTGCGTTCATCCAATGCGTTGGTTCGCGCAACATGCGCCATGATATCAACTATTGCAGCCGCATCTGCTGCATGAATACGATTAAGGATAGCCTTGTCCTGAAAGAACACTATCCCGATGCCAATATTGTAGTATTTTATATCGACATCAGAGCCTTTGGCAAAGGATTTGAGGAATTCTATAACCGGTCCCTCGAAAAAGGCGTGAAGTATATTAAGAGCAAACCTTCAAAGGTCATTGATGATGGTCAGGGGAATTTAATCATACATTATGAAGACGAGAAGGGACGTTTAGAAAAAATGACATTTGATGCCGTATGTCTATCATCGGCATTGATCCCCTCGAAAGGCTGCGGGGAATTGGCCGGAGTACTTGGTGTCGAAATTGATGATGATGGTTTCTTCAAGAATTCAGAACCTGCGATCATGCCTCTCGAATCAACGACGAAAGGTATTCTCGTATGCGGCTGCGCTACTGGTCCAAAGGACATTACCGATTCTATCGCCGAGGCGAGTGGTGCCGCGGTGAAGGCAGCATGTTTCCTAGAGGGACATGAACTTCCGGTCGAGAAGAAGGAGATCGAACAAGTTGACGTATCGGGTCCACCAAGGGTCGGTGTCTTTGTCTGCCACTGCGGCCCGAACATTTCGAAGGTGGTCGATGTCAAAGGCGTGGTCGAATACGCAAAGACACTACCCAATGTCGTATTCGCAGAAGACTACACTTTTGCCTGTTCCGAAACAGCCCAACATCAGATTCAAGAACGGATCGCTGAATACAAACTAAACCGGGTCGTCGTTGCCGCATGCACGCCCAAGACACACGAAATGAGCTTCCAGGACTCACTGACGGCAGTTGGCCTCAACCCATATCTCTTCGATATCGCGAACATCAGAAATCAATGTTCATGGGTGCATCAGAAAGAACCGGAAAAGGCAACCGCGAAGGCAAAAGAGCTGGTCAGGATGTCGGTGGCGCGGGTTAGAAAGCTTGGTCCACTCTTCATGAAAGAACTCTCGGTCAACCGAGACGTCGCGATCATCGGTGCTGGCATCACTGGACTGCGCTGTGGAATCGATCTGTTGCAGCGTGGCTTTCGCGTCAAGATAATCGAGAAACTACCGATGTCAGGTGGTATCGTATCACACCTTTCGAGCATTTATCCGAGTTTCCGTCGAGGAAAGGAAATCGTCGACAAACTCATCAGTGAGTTCACCAAAGCGGGCGGTGAACTCCTGACTTCCGCTGAACTCCTTGATGTTACTGGTTACGTGGGCAACTTCCAAGTCAAGGTCAAGCGCGAAGCAAAGGAGACCGAATACACGGTCGGGGCTATCGTCCTTGCCACCGGATCGGCACTCTATGATCCAGGAAAGCGTTTTGGTTACGGCAAGCTCCAGAATGTCATAACGAACATGGAATTGGAACACAAAATAATATCGGATGAAATAGATGATATAAAATCAGTGGCCTTTCTCCAGTGCGTAGGCTCGCGGGGTGACGATGGTAACCCCGGATGTTCGCGCTATTGCTGCCAGGCAGCAATAAAAGAAGCGATCTGTCTCAGGGAAAAAGGAATAGATGTCACGATTCTCAACCGGGGCGTCAGGGTATACTCAAAAGGCGCCGAACGGATGTACCGAAAGGCACGGGAAATGGGCGTCCTCTTCTTACCCTACGAAGGTGAACCGGAAATCACCGGGGAGGAAAAGTCAGAAGCGGTCACCATCCCATCCCCAGACATCAATGCCGACATTACAATTCCGGTTGATCTCGTCGTGCTCTCGGTGGGAATGGTTCCGGCTGTGGACTCAGCACATCTTTCCGAGCTGCTCAAGGTTCCGCGCGGTCCTGACAAGTTTTTCCTGGAGCGTCACTCGAAATTCGGTCCAGTGGAAACCACGGTCGAAGGTGTCTTCCTCTGCGGCTGCTGTCAGTTCCCGCAGGACATCGGTGATTCCATCTCCCAGGCGTCGGCCGTTGCGTCCAAGGTTGCTGCACTGCTCAGCCGTGACAAGATCACCCTGGCACCGATAACATCGACGGTAATCGAAGAATATTGCCGCGGCTGCGGCCATTGTGCTGAAGTCTGCGAATTCCGCGCAATAGAACTGGTCGAGAAGGAAGATGGTGTTTTTGCCGCACGGGTCAACGAAGCACTCTGCAAAGGCTGCGGGACATGTGTCGCCGCATGCCCCACCGGCGCCATCGATCTCAAGCACTTCAGAAGCGAGCAGATCGAAGCACAGTTGGAGGCGTTGTTTGAAGGATAATCGCGCGGTCATAAAGGCAGTTAATCCGATACCGCTATTGGCATTCAGCAACTACAGATGCAATGAAGAAAACGGCTGAGAAAAAAGTACAACGATCCGAGCACTCGAACGAAGATTTCGAACCCAAGATCGTTGCCTTCTGCTGCAACTGGTGCTCTTACCCGGCAGCAGACGGCGCCGGTGTCTCCAGGCTCCAATATCCAACGAACATAAAGATCGTCAGGGTAATGTGTGGCGGGCGTGTGACGCCGGCCTTTGTATTGAAGGCCTTTGAGCTGGGTGCGGACGGAGTTCTAGTCGCTACTTGCCACTTCGAGGACTGTCATTACATGTTCGGCGCGCGCAAAGCGGCAGACGTCCATAAGGTGACCGAGAAGCTCACCGAGGTGCTCGGTATCGAGAAGGAACGCCTCAAACTCGACTGGATATCGTCAGCCGAAGCAACCAAATTCGCAAGGGTCGCCCAGGAATTCACCGATACGATCAAGAGACTCGGACCGTCATCCATAAAGAAACAGCTGCACGTCATTAGCGAGGCAATTGAAAATGAATAGCAGGATCGCCAAAGCCATTAAAGATTCAAGAGCATATCTGTGCATGGAATGCGGCAAGTGTACGGGAACATGCCCGGTCTCACGGTACAATCATGGATACTCTCCGCGAATCCTGGTGAACAAAGCAATAAGGAGCGGAAATCTTGATCTTCTGACGGACAAGAATATCTGGGCATGTCTGACGTGTAAATTGTGTGATGAACGTTGTCCTGCTGGGATCGAATACACTGATCTAACACTCACGACACGCCTTGAAGCTAAAAAGATCGGGGAACAAGCCCTCTGCTCCCATGGTGGCGCAGCACAATCATTAATGCGCATAATGACAACTCCCGAATTGGAACAGAAACGCCTCGATTGGATCGACAGCAATTTGAAAACAACACAGAAAGGCGACGTGCTGTATTTTGTCGGCTGTCTGCCTTACTTCGACATTCTCTTCAGCGAGATAAAGGTCAACACGCTTCAGGCAGCCAAGGCAAGCATAAAGATCCTCAACCATTTGGGTATTACACCAGTCGTGTTGTCCCAGGAACGATGCTGCGGGCATGACCTTCTCTGGAGCGGCGACATGGAGAATTTCGAGAAACTGGCCCGGCATAATATCGAAGAGATAAAAAAATCCGGCGTCAAGAAGATCGTTTTTTCGTGCCCTGAAGGTTATCGAACGTTCAAAATCGATTATCCAAGGTATTTCAAGACTGATTTTGAGGTCGAACACATCACCGAGACAATCACCCGCGCAATATCCAATGATGAATTGAAACTGAAAAATCTCAATAAGGTAGTCACTTTTCAGGACCCTTGCCGTCTCGGCAGGCACCTCGGAATCTACGATGAACCAAGGAAAGCCATTACTGCAGTGCCGGATATGAAATTGATCGAAATGGCACGTAGCCGTCAACGAGCGATATGCTGCGGTGTCAGTGCATGGATGAACTGCTCGACCTATTCAAAGAGTATTCAGCGCGCCCGGCTCAAAGAGGCAAAAAAAACTGAGGCTGATCTGCTGGTTCTTTCCTGTCCTAAATGTGAAATACACTTCCAGTGCGCCATGAATGACGAAAAGACCGGTGAAGAAGAGAAGATCCAGACGAGACAGTTGGTTACACTAATTGCA
>JBFEPB010000042.1:0-8163 GCA_041550295.1 bacterium
ATTCTTCACGATAAGTGGTATGCACCTTCAATTCGACGTTCTGGCAAGATCAATTGTTCTCGTTCTCCTGTTCGTCGTATTTAGAGCAGGAGGGAAATTCCTGGGAACCTCAATCGGCGCTGCCCTCTCCAATTCCCCGGCTCGCGTAAGAAAGTACGCAGCAGGAGGTCTTATTCCGCAGGGAGGCATCGTTGTCGGCCTGGCTCTTGTTCTTCGGCAAAACCCTACCTACGACAGTATTTCGAATACAATCATAACCATTATCATAGGGGCGACCGTCATCCACGAAATCATTGGTCCGATATTCGCTAAAGCCGCACTTAAGAAAGCAGGAGAGATAACTGAATAAAACAGAAACCGGCCACTCTTTGATACCCGAAACGCATGAAATTAAGAACTAAAGACAATAGAAGCAAGCAATACCGTTTGATATGGCTAAGATTAATACCGGAAAAGACTTAAGTATTGACAAATTGATGATTCATAATATAATTGGGTAATACTAAGAATTTAGGCGGAGCCTATCCATCTTGTACTTGTGTACACTGTATTACAGCCATTTGTTCTGAATTAGTGGTAAATGGCTGAGATTCTCTATCGTTACTAAATAATAATTAATTAAAGGAGACAGTGCAATTGGCTATTATTTTATTGATTTGCGTGATATCCAGCTATGAAAGTACGGAGCTGATGCTCGGCAGGGTTTATTTTGCCATGCCCGGCACCACTGTAACTCAAGAGTCAGAAACAGTGCTTAAGCTGGTCGCAGACAAGATACAGGCTGAGCCAAACATCATGATCGATATTTATGGCGTTACGAATGGCCAATATTCTCCGAGGTTTGACACATCCGGGACGTTGGCAGGCCAGGTTCGGAAATACTTGGTGAACAACTTGGGCGTGGCTACTGAAAGAATTCATACTCCGAAGTATCCAACACATCGAACCACGATCCCTGGAAGCGAGGTCAAGAACCAATGGGCTGATATCGTGGTGAGCCAACCCGACGCCATCCTCGTGTGGTTTGAGAATGACGTCAGAGTGCAGCCACCGGCATTGAGGCCAAATTGGCTTGATCCGGTTAAGGATTATTACCTCTATCATGGGTACAAAGTCACTACTGGCAAGAAATCGACTGCCCACATCTTGTATCCGGGTAAAGGCACGCTGAGGATGGATGAAGATGCAATGGTCGTTATCCATAGCTTGACCCTCCAGCGAAAAGAAAAACAATCCGTGAAGAATTTCAAGTTACAGGACGGCACCTTGACAGCGTTATTGAGGGATATTGCTATGCAAACAGACTCTGGCGTCATCAAGATGCCTGAGAAGGAAATCGTAGCTCAATTGCAGGATACGTTGGTGACAGACAAACTCGAGGACCTTGTTGACGTCTATCAGAGGAATGCTGACGTAGCAGATTTGAACCAAAAGCCAACGAAGCAAATACTCGACGATAGTATCACAGGTATGGAAGATACGCTAGATGAAATGAGTATCCCACCAGCGATACCCACTCTTGTTTCTCCAAAATCGAACGAAAAAAAGTATTACCCGAGTGAGGTTACTTTTATCTGGCGTCCGAGTGCAGCACTTTCCCACCTGCAAGTTGCCGAGGATTCGCTATTCCAACAGGTAGCCTTTGATGCATATGCAGCGAGTGAATCGCTTGTCACTGCACTGGCTGAGAACATGTATTACTGGCGGGTCAGTGGAGTCAACGAGGATAGTCTGGAGGGCAATTTTACAGATTACTGGACATTTGCTGTCGAACTTGACACATTGAAGCCGCAACTTGAAATCGCGATCACGAGGAACAAGCATAAAGACACACTGATCGCCTACGGTCGTACAGAAGTCGATGCAGATCTTTTCATAAACGACGAGAAAATCGAAAAAGCTATCGATGGCTCTTTCTCATATGCATTACCCGACGAACTCCGCGATAACGTCATAGCCCGTGCCGTCGATCCGGCCGGCAACACTACCGTGAGGGTCTGCAGAATCCCAGATAGGCCAGCTTTTGTCATAGGAGTAAACACCGGTTTATGTTTGGTCACAAACGATAGAGTCTCTGTACCAGAGAAAGGTTTCTGGTATGGTGCAAGGATCTCAAGGATGCTTTTGCCCAACGTAAGTCTTTTTACGAGCACCACGGTGGCGAGAACCAATGGCAAGACTGGTGATACACTGAATATGACAGACATCATTGCGATTGAGATTGGCTTCAGGACGAATTTCAACGTTGGGAGAGTATCTCCATTCTTCTATGTACAATCAGGTTTCGCTTGGTCTCAGACAAACGTTGCCCGTCAGAGACACCCGGGTATCATCAACTACGGCCAGGCAACACGTAATCCAACAGTAGGTTTCGGCACCGGGGCTTGGTTCAATATCGGAAGACATTGGTACCTGAATCTGCACGCGGACTACATGCATATCTTCACAGAAGACAGTGATTCAGGCAATCCCAAGACTTTCACCAGGATCGGGATTGGAGTTCAGGACAGGATGTTATGAGTAGTAAGGGGGTATGTTTCATCAGGGGGTCAAATGATCAGGAGGCGTAGCACCTTTCAGGAAATAGCAGTGACAACGATCACGATAGCTGCGGTGGCTGTTCTGAGCATCACCTATGCTCTGCTGAACGTTAACGCTGATGCACTTAAACGTTCGGCCCGTGAGTATGCCGTATCCGTTGCGGAGAACGTTGCTTACAGGATTTCGGAAGAGTTCAATGGCTTCGAGAATGCCATTGGTCAGATAATCAACGTTTTCAGCAGCCCCGGCATCACAACCGAAGACAAAGTGGAAATGGCAAAGGCAATAATGGTGCTTGAATCTGTTGACTTCATCGCTGTTTACGACAAGAAAGGCAGAAAGCAGGACCTTATTTCTTCAAATCCGCTTGTAGTTCCAGATGAGCTTCCTGAAAGCGTACGTAGTACTGTAGCAGAGCAAGGTAGATATTTCAGTCCTGTCAATGGCGAAAACCGCGTGGGGAAATTGAGCATCCTGATTCCCTGGCGACGCCAAGAAGAAATATTTGCGTATCTTTATACTGAAATGGATCTTGCTCCCTTCTCTGCATACATAAAAGATATTTCTCTATCGAGGCTCGGCTCTGATGACCTCGTATGTGTGTTTGACAGAACAGGGAACGTTGTTCTTCCACTCGATGAACGAAGACAGGAATTTCTTGCCAGCGTCTTGAGCCAGGTTTTCGTTATGGACGATGCGGATGCGGATGCACTATTCTTCGGCGGTGATTTCATCGCCACCCATAACTATGCTGACAGGGAAAAGGGCAAAATGCTCGGTGCCCTAATCAGCATTCCCGAACTCTCTTGGGCCGTATTCATTCAACAGCCGTACGATGCCGTCTACTGGAGCCTGGGCAGAATGAGAAGATTGTCGCTTCTGGTGGGCGCCCTTTCCCTCTGCTTCGCAGTTCTTCTCGCCTTTCTGATTTCACGCTACATCACTCGTTCTATCGCAAAACTAATCTACGGAGTACGCCAGGTCGCGAATAGAAACTTCACCTTCAAGGTAGACATTCAATCCAAGAACGAAATCGGCGAACTTGCGGACACATTCAACCAGATGGTCGACCAGTTGAATCTACACCGCAAGCATATTGAACAGCAGCAGAACAAGTTGGAGCTCCTCGCGCGGACAGATGCGCTGACCGGACTCGACAATCACAGACATTTCATGGAAGAACTTACATCGGAGGCACAGCGTGCAGTTCATTCAGGTTCACCGCTGAGCGTCATGATCCTTGACCTCGACGAATTCAAACGTATCAATGACACATATGGCCATCTCGTCGGTGATCACGTGCTTCTGACCACTGCAGAAATAATCAAGAAACATCTACGCTCAACCGATATTATTGCACGTTACGGTGGGGACGAATTCTGCGTTGCAGTTACAAACACCAACGTACCAAAGGCAAGGGCAATGGCTAGAAAGATACGTGAGGAGGTTGCCAACAGGGAGTTTTCTCCTGATGGTGCACCGAAATTCCATATCACTTGCAGTATCGGTCTTACCGAGTTTCATAGGAATATGAAAAGCACACTGGAGGTCTTGAAACTTGCAGACCAAGCTCTTTATAAGGCAAAAAAATCCGGTAGAAATCAAATAAAAGAAAATATATGGAAGGGACCAACCGAAGAGTAGGCAACTGAAACTCGATACGCCTCCATGTAAGTCAACAAGAACACTAACACTCTCCAGAATCACTACTGCTTGATCACATTTGATTTACGTGCTGCAGAAAGCAACCGCGGTCTATCTTAGCAGGACTATTTTTACTGTCTCTAGATGCTGAGATGTTTCGAGTGTGGCAAAATAAATCCCGTTGGGCAACGTAGCTCCTGACATATCTTTTCTGTCCCAATAGACCACCTTAGCGCCGGCTCCCTCGTTTTCATCAACCAGTATTCTGACCAGGTATCCGGTTCTATCGTATATCCGGAGCAATACTCTCCCTGTCTCCGGCGTATAGTAAGATAATTTGCCTTGATCTCGTAGCGGATTCGGAGAACATGTCACGCCTGCAGATATATGCTGGCACATTTCAGGAGGTTTCTCAGTAATGTCGCTTTGATGACGCCTAATGAAAATGCCGACTATTATATCTGTCGGATTCCCCTGAACCAAGGCGAACAGAACATCCATGCCCCTGAAGCCTTCGTAGAAGCAGAGTCCGCCTGCTAATCCGCTCGTTATTGTCGAGGGTACATAATCAAAGACCAGACCAGTGAAATCCATGCTAAAAGCATCCATTTGTTCGATTAGACAATAGAATAGCGTTCCACTCGAATCCTGGCTGTGCCACCAGACATACCCTCCCTCAGACACGTCACAATCATACGCAGCGCCATACATGAACCAGCCACTGAGACACGAATCAATATACGGAGAAGTCTTACTAAATTTATAGTTACAATCCAGCGTGTCACCGCTGCTTGTGAAAAACCAGGCGCTGTCTTCCATATATGCGAGCGCGCGATTGAGCGGATAAGCTGGGCCAAGAAAAGAACCGTAATGAACGAGCGTGCTATCTGCGAATACGATGCCGAATTTGTGGACCATAGTCCCGCAACTACCGTAGAGAGTATCGATACGATCTGACCCCGCATATACACGGTCCCACGCTAGATCCCGCCAACCCCAATAATCAGGAATTGCTGGCTGGTCCAGCGCCAGTATCACGTTACCGAGCGTGTCAATCACATATACTTTGTTCGGATCCCACCCCCCATTGCCGCCGGTGACGTAGAAATGTGTCCCGTCAAACTCAACACCCAGGAGCTGGTTGTCGCCGGTCGGCGTCTGGATATCCATCTCAAATACCACATCACCAAGAACGGTGTCAGGTAATGCACGCTCCGTCCGGGGCAGATTGATTGAACGCAGTGTTTCATGAATTCGATCACTCGATGGTGCTACTCCATCACAATAAGGCCACGATAGGATACGTACGGCACACACTATCAATGAAATGACGGTACATCCTACCACAAACACCTCCGTGAAGAATTATGAATCCCACATCCGAGAATATCCCACCTTCCTATCTAAGAATCGTGTCATCCTGCACCGGCATAAGGTGGAACCTTCTTGTGTCTGACCAATCTGTGTACCACGTCCAAGCGTCGCTGTACGCTCTAACTCTGAAGTAATATGTGGTGATGGGTGGGTAGCAATATGCGCTGAAAATATACGGCGGATAAAAGCCCTGATACGGAAAAGACACAGAAAACGTAGAGTCCCTATCCACCTGAAATTCGTAACCTTCGGCACCATCGACGCGTGTCCAGGAAAGCATCACCGGACAGTAGTATTCGCAGCGAAAGAGTGTATCCTGAACGGGGAGTAATGCACTGGGCCCCTCCGGCGGATCGACCTTTTCGGGCGGTTCTTCGGGCTTGTACTCGTCCGGATCCATACACGCGACAGTCAAAACAAAACCCAATGACACGAGCAGCAGGAAGGAACTTAGCATTCTTCTGCACCATAATGATATCATGAACCCTCCTTCACCTAAAAACCAACCGATATCCCAAATCTTGCCCTTCGGGGCGCGCTATAGGCATTGACCCAATCGTCAGACTCAGCAACCAACCCCAAAAAGGCCACATACTGTTCCTGGGCTGTGATAAGGCCATCGTGGTTTTCATCAGCCGCAGGAGTGTAGTATTTGCTATTTAGATCATATGTGTGGCTGTAATACTGACGATAGAAATCGACATAATGGATGCTATCCCACGGTATCAAAAGGCCATGCGTCCTGATCTGGAACCTTTCACCAAGCACGTTGATAACCTCCATATTGACATTCAAAGAAATCTTGCCAATCTGGAATGATTTGCTGAGCACGCAATCCAACTGTTTCTGAAATTCGAACCGCAATATGTTCCGCTCCTCGGTCTTCCCTTCTTCGCCCCATGGTGTGTAGGGAAAACCGGTTCCGAAGTAACCAAATAGGTGCAACTGTGTACGCAGTGGCAAATTGATCATGCCCTGAATGAATATCCTATGACGCTGGTCAAAATCAAGATAATATTCCTCTGCGCTGTAGGTTACGGTACTGTAGTCTTCATACCAATCATAGATGTCATATACTTCTTCGGCATATGAACTCGTCCCGCGCGACCATGAAAGCGTATAGGACACCCTACCTGAAAACGTAGGATAGCTGAGTTCCATGATCGCCTCCACGCCTTTGATGTTGCCGTATTCAATATTCTCGTAACGTACATGATCCTGCGGTATGGCCGCAATGAAACGCGTACCAATAAGGTCGGAGACGTCCTTATAGAATATGTTCAAAGTCGCGCCCAAATTGTCATTGATCTTACCCTGTAGACCTATCTCATAACTCACTGTCTTTTCCGGCCCGAGAGAGGGGTTACCGATCAGCGGCAGATATCTATCCAGGTAATTGGGAATCGGCAAGATGTTGTGGTATCTGTACAGGTAGTCATATAGCGGCGGTTGAACGTACACACCCACGTTTGTCCTGAAGAAAAACCTCTCGGTTACCATGAACGAGAAACCAACCCGTGGCGACATGATTGTCTGCGGTTCGATGTTTTCCATATTCAGCGCGAAATGCTCAAACCTGCAGCCAATCTTTGCATACAGCCCTCTATAATCGACATTATCCTGCACGTAAAGTGAATACTCTTTCGGGTAATAGCGGTAATCATCGACGAGAACACCGGTATCACCAGAGAATATGTACTTACTGGGAACAAAGTGATTGAAACACCCGAATGCCAGGGTAGAATATTCAAATCCTGCCTTGATCTCGTGGTATCGATGGGCCTGTACGCGTGCCTGACCGCGCATGGTCATGATGCTCGACGACATATCACGATATTCCGGAAAGTCGCCAGAGGTCACCGGATAATCATAATACGGGATGCGGCCCATCACATAATAGTTTGCCCCATACGGATTTCTTACGCTGAACTCGGGCCACTGCAGTGTCCTGTAGTCCCTGAAAGTAAAATCCTCAAAGATACCATAGGAACCCCTCTCTCTGACACCATACGTCTTGTTTGCATGCAACCTGCTGAGCGTCAGGGTGAAATACTTGTGCGCATCCGGAAGAAAATCTAGATTCACAACTTGCAGGTTTCCCTCATTCAAGTCAGAGCGGTAATGGCTTAGATTGAATTTCCATTTTGTATCGTAGCGATCGAATTGAAACCGTGAATTCGCGCCGCTCAATGAGAGTTGCCATTTCCCGGATAGCCCGAACAACCACTTCCCGTAGAGTGTGTAGTCATCTCGCTCCTTATGCGGCAAGGCAAAAAGCCTCGGATTCCAATCGTTCGTGTGCATCATATCGAGCGACAGTAGTCCCCTGGATTTTTCAGAGATCGGCAGATGTACCGTTGCCTGATAGTTCTGGTAGCCGAAGTCATAGTAGAATGGCATGATTGTTTCGGTTTTATGGTACACTTTGGCGCGAATCTTGTCCCCTGGACGCTCGGCTATCATATTCACAACGCCTGACATTGCTCTCCCGTACTCGACATCAAAACCACCGGGTAAGAAGATAATCTCATTGACAACACCCTTCGGAATGCCGATCACGGGGTCGCCCGTGTGCGGATCTATGATCGATACGTTATCAACAAG
>JBFEPB010000043.1:0-8126 GCA_041550295.1 bacterium
CTGTCAGATGTCATTGCTGCACCGTATAGTGCACGGAGTCGCGTCCACGAATATGGCGGCGGTGCGTTCACGGTTCATGAAGGCACGCTCTTCTTTGTGAATTTTGCGGATCAGCGTATACACCGACAAGATTCTGGTTGTGATCCTTATGCACTAACACCAGAGGTGGACAAGCGGTACGCAGATCTTCAGCTAGATGCTCGGCGTGGTCGTTTGGTCTGCGTGCAGGAAGACCACACTCGGCCGGGAGAGCCAACTAACGGAGTTGTTGGAGTCGATATTTCGCGTGCCGAATAACCGCAGATCTTTGTATCGGGAAATGATTTCTATGCGTCTCCCAGGCTCAGCCATGATGGTTCAAAGATCGCCTGGTTGACATGGAATCACCCGAACATGCCGTGGGATGGCACAGAGTTATGGGTTGCTGAAGTTGATAAGCAGGGAGCTCTATTGAATTTCCGAAAAGTAGCGGGCGGCGTGTCAGAATCCATATTCCAGCCTGAATGGTCTCCTGATGGTATACTCTACTTTGTTTCGGATAGGAACGGCTGGTGGAATCTATGCAGGTTCAAAGGCGAAAAGGTTGAGGACGTGATTGAGATGGACGCAGAATTCGGCATGCCCTTATGGAATTTGGGTCTTAGTACGTATGGGTTTCTGAGTAGAGATAGGATTGCCTGTACTTACAACCAAAAAGGAATCTGCTATTTGGCGTCTGTCGATCTCAAGAGCAGGCGGCTGATTCCGATAAGAAGTCGATTCACCGAGGTCATGCATCTGAGAACGAGCGGTGATTGTGTAGTATTCCAGGGCGGTTCTCCGGCCAGTACGTTGATGATGGTGAAGTTACATACGAGGACATGGGAAGAGACGGTGATCAGGAGGTCGGAAGATGCCCCTATTGATCCTGAGTATATTTCAAAACCCGAAGCCATTGAGTTCAAGACCACAAATAATCTAATGTCGTACGGTTTCTACTATCCACCGAAGAACAGGAACTATGAAATATCGCAGGATGAACTGCCGCCGCTGATCGTGGTCACGCACGGCGGGCCGACTTCGTGCACCTATGCTTCTCTGGATATGAAGATTCAATTCTGGACGAGCCGGGGTTTTGCCGTGCTCGACGTTAATTATGGTGGCAGTACGGGTCTTGGCAGGCCTTTCCGTGAACGATTGAAAAAGAACTGGGGGATAGCCGACGTCGATGATTGTACTAACGGTGCCAGATACCTTGTCGATAAAGGCCTGGTCGACGCCGATCGTATCATAATCCGAGGCAGCAGTGCCGGCGGTTACACGGTACTCTGTGCGCTTACTTTCCGTAGTTTCTTTAAGGCAGGGGCGAGCTATTACGGTATCGGTGATCTCGAAGCACTGGCAAGGGATACACATAAATTCGAATCGCATTACCTGGATACCCTGGTCGGTCCTTATCCAGAAGCCAGAGAGACCTATCGCGAGCGATCGCCATTGTACCATATTGAGTGTTTATCCGCGCCGGTCATCTTCTTTCAGGGGCTTGAGGATAAGGTCGTGCCACCCGACCAATCAGAGAAGATGGTGGATTCGCTCCGCCGGAAAGGCATACCCGTAGCCTATCTGACATTTGAAGGAGAACAGCACGGTTTCCGCAAGGCAGAGAATATCAAGCGCGCCCTGGAGGCCGAACTTTATTTCTATTCGCGTATGTTCGGTTTTGAATTGAGTGAAGACGTAGAACATGTGAAAATCGAAAATTTGTGACATCGCCATTACCGGCAAGAGTACACGCTTGTGCGATCGTCATAATCTAACTGTTGTATTACTGTAATCGATTTGTGCAGCAGAGAAAATCAACAAATCCAACCAGGTTGGTTTTGTTTACTATCACTACGATCATATTTATTATCTCCGAAATAAGTGGACGTAGTCCGCAGTATATGCCTTTCCCCAGCGTTTGCTTGACTTTGCGGAACAAGTGATTAAAATATTACCTGTGTATTTCGCGATGTTGATTCGAGGAGGAAGTTCATGAGATTCTTTCAAGGTGTTATTGCATTTGGCCTTGTTCTGGTTCTTTGTGTGGTTGGCTGCCAGTCAAAGAAGACTAGATTCGTTACGATAGGTACTGGTGGTGTAACCGGATTGTACTATCCCACGGGTGGTGCGATCAGCAGAATGCTGAATAAGAAATTCAAACAGTTCAAGATCAAGGCGACGGTTGAATCGACCAGCGGTTCGGTTTTCAATATCAATGCGGTGATAAAGGGTGATATGGAGTTCGGGATCGCGCAGTCCGACAGGCAGTACCAGGCATACAAAGGGCTTGCAGAGTGGGAGGAGACAGGGGATCAGAAGGAGTTGAGGTCTGTATTTGCGCTTCATGCCGAACCCATTACCTTGGTGGTGTCAGAGCAGAGTGGCATTGAGAAAATAACGGACTTGCGTGGCAAAAGGATCAACTTGGGCAATCCTGGTTCTGGGCAACTCCAGAACTCGAAGGACGTGCTTGCCGCTGCCGGTCTTTCAGAAAAAGATATTCTTGCCGAGTATGTCAAGGCGGTTGAGGCGCCGGGACTTCTGCAGGATGAGCGTCTCGACGGCTTTTTCTACACGGTGGGTCATCCCAACGGTAATATCAAGGAGGCAACCTCAGGCCGGATCAAGGTATACCTGGTCGACATCGCAGGTGCTAACATAGACAAAATGGTTGACGATCATCCGTACTATGCCAAGGCGGTCATTGATCACGGGTTCTACGAGCGCGCCCTCAACAAACAGGATATCCAGACGGTTGGTGTCAAGGCAACATTCGTGACGTCGGCAAATGTTGATAATGCCCTCGTATATGCTCTTGCCAAAATGGTCTTCGAGAACCTCGAAGAATTCAAAGCACTTCACCCGGCATACGCTTCACTCACACCGGAAAATATGCTTCAGGGTCTCACTGCGCCTGTGCACCCCGGCGCGATGAAATACTACAGAGAAGCCGGTCTCGATCAACTTATCAATGAGAAACTCATACTGGATCAGGAACCATAAAGATGTTTGATTGATATGGAAAAGACAACTGCTCATGTAGAGGGTGGGATTTCATTGCCCACCTTTTTTATCATCCTGTAGCCTACCATGCGCAAGAGCCAGGAATACAAAAGAGCCGAGGAAATCCTGCGAGAAGAAACAGGACGTATAAGAAACAAAAGACCTGTTGATAGGATCGTCGTTTCTGCTGTCGCAATCTGCTGGGCTCTTTTTCAACTTGCACTACCGAGATTCATCATCCTGGACAGCGTTACGATAAGGGCCGTCCATCTCGCGTTTGCGGTTGTGCTCGTATTCCTCACCATACCTATGCTCAAACGAAAAACGAAAGTCAGGTGGTTGAGCACGACAAGATATATTCCCGTGATCGATTTCGTTCTTGCCGCGGTATCTTGTCTGGCCGTGCTGTATATCGTCATCGACTGGACCGGAATCGCGATGCGCGCTGGCTTGCCGAATCTGAGAGATATCGTGCTGAGTGTATGTTTGATCCTCGTTGTTTTCGAGGCTTCGAGGCGGGTCATCGGGTTGCCTCTGGTCATTATCGCAATTCTCTTCACATTGTATTCATTCTTCGCTCCTCATATGCCTTCGGTTTTTGCCTTGCGGGGTGTGTCTCTGGAAAAGTATTTGAGTCAGGTTGCCCTTTCGACCGAGGGCATCTACGGGATCCCGCTTGATGTTTCCGCCAATACCGTCTTTCTGTTCGTCTTACTCGGAGCCATGCTCGAACGCGCCGGTGCCGTTCACTTCTTCAACGACCTGGCGATTTCACTGCTCGGTAAATTCAAGGGCGGTCCGGCAAAGGCGGCGGTAGTGGCGAGCGGGTTTACGGGTCTGGTTTCGGGTTCAAGCATTGCCAATGTGGTGACCACAGGAACATTCACCATACCACTCATGAAAAAGGTTGGGTACCCAGGCAAGATCGCGGCGGCAACCGAGGTCGCCGCCAGCACAAATGGTCAGCTCATGCCGCCGATCATGGGTGCAGCAGCATTCATCATTGCCGAGTATTTGAGCGTGCCCTATCTTGCGGTCGTAAAGGCGGCGGCAATACCGGCGTTCGTTTCCTACTTTGCATTGTTCTACCTGACACATCTTGAGGCGTCGAAATTAGGAATGAGGGGACTACCGAAATCTGACATTCCGCGTTTTGGTAACGTGATGAAAAGAGGTTTTTACTATCTCATCCCCTTGTTTCTCTTGATCTACGAATTGATGGTCGTACGGCATACGCCAAAGCTGGCAGCGTTCAACGCGATCATTGTCTTGATGGTTATCATCATCCTTAGGGAAATGAACAAGGTTCGAATAGGAAAAGGGAATGTTCTTCAATCGCTGATGGCTGCGGTGAAGACCATTGGCAAGGGGATGATCGCGGGTTCACGCAACATGCTGACCGTCGCCTTGGCTACGGCATGCGCGGGTATAGTCGTTGGAATTGTGACAATGGGCATTGGCAGTATGATCGTCCAGGTCGTCGAGATACTCTCGGCGGGTAATCTTTTTCTTCTGCTGGTCATTACGGCTATTGCAAGTTTGCTCATCGGTATGGGACTACCTACTACTGCTACCTACATAGTCATGGCATCGATTACGGTGCCGGTGATCATCAAATTGAGCGCACGTGGCGTAGTCGATTTCGTGCCGGCAATGGCGGCTCATTTGTTTTGTTTCTATTTCGGCATACTTGCCGACGACACGCCGCCGGTCGGCCTGGCCGCGTACAGTGCTGCAGCCATAGCAAAGTCAGACCCGATACCGACCGGCATCAAAGGTTTCACCTATGACCTCAGAACCGCGGTGATACCATTCATGTTCGTCTTCAATGCCGAGCTCATTCTGTTTGGCGTCCACAGCTTTGCCCAGGCAATGCTGATCTTCGTCATGGCGATCTTCGGCGCTCTGGCATTTGCCAATGCAGTTCAGGGTTGGTTCATTACAAGAAACAAGATATATGAAATGCCGTTGTTTCTTGTCGCATCCGCGATATTCTTTTACCCGGCGCTGCTTACGAACCTTCTCAACCTGAACCACGATTTGAGATACTACATGTATTTTGCTGGTTTTGCGATCTACGGTTTGGCATACCTGTTGCAGAGATCGAGGAGAAAGGTTGGGACGCGGTCATGAATTTCTATGGTTTTGGTTTTTTGAAAGGGACTTCATATGCCAAGAAAATTGAAGGTTGGAGATAAGGCACCGGAATTCTGCTTGCCGGATGCCAATAATAAGAAAGTCTGCCTGAAAGACTTCAGAGGAAAGTGGCTTGTCCTTTATTTCTATCCAAAGGATAATACAAGCGGCTGCACAAGAGAAGCAATCGATTTCACCGCCAATATCAAGGATTTCAAGAAGATGAGCGCGACCGTGGTTGGTGTCAGTCCGGATTCGGTCACCAGCCACATGAATTTCATTGACAAACACGGTCTAGAATTGATACTATTGAGTAATCCGGAACACGATGTCTTGAAAGAATACGGGGTGTGGCAGAAAAAGAGCATGTATGGCCGGGAATACTACGGGGTGGTGCGAACGACATTCGTAATAGACCCGAAAGGAAAAATCGGGCAGATATGGGAAAAGGTTAAGGTCGCCGGTCATGCCGATGCGGTGAAGGATTTTGTCGGTGTGAGCTGCCAGAGACCAGTAACAAAATAGCTCTGCTTTGAAGGGGAAACGTTGAAGGTAATAGAAAAATCGTGGAATGAATTCTGGGCATATTACTGGCGGATTGAAGACCGCCATCGTATCCCGGGCATCTTTGAATGGGACGAGAAGATCGTCAATTTCATAGAACATGTGTGTCAGCTCAAGCCCCCGGCACGCATTCTGGATCTGGCATGTGGTGGTGGGGATCAAGCAAAGGTTTTTACCCGGAAAGGATATAAAGTAGTCGGTGTTGATATTGCACCATCGCTCATCGAGTTTGCGCAGACGCAATTTGCCAAGGAAAAACTGAAGGGTGATTTCATCGTTGGAGATATGCGAGGTATTGATTACAGAGAAGAGTTCGATGCTTGTGTCATACTGAGCGGGTCTTTTGGATTTTTCGGTGATGTTGAAGATCAGAAATTATTGTGTTCAATATATAGGGCGCTAACGAACGAGGGCAAGGTTTTCATCATGTTCATTTCAGCGAATGGGAAAGCGGATCATGAGAGAACATGGAAGGAATTTGATGATCACTGGCAACTTGAGGAGACCTGGTTCGACGTGGAAGCATGCACCCATTGCGGCAAGAGTATTATTATTAGGAAAGACAGTACGATGATCGTTCCCAAAGAAGAGCCCGGGTATAACGCAAATGAGCGAATACGTTGTTACACAATACCCGAAATGCGGGCGATGTTTTCAAACGCCGGGCTGGAGTACTTGGCGTCGTATTCTAGCCGTTACCTCCAAGTCCCCCCGGCATCGTTACCAAAAAGCGCAATACGTAATATCGTAGTTGGTGAGCGTAAGGTATGAAAGACTGAAGGAGGAATATTATGAGTAACAATATCGAGGAAATAAAGAAAGAAGTATGGGCGTGTTTCAAGGATATGCAGGTCATATATCTGGCAACGGTCGAGGGCGATATGCCCAAGGTTCGGCCGGTCACGCTAATTCACTATGACAAGAAAATGTGGGTGACTACCGGATCAGACGACAACAAGATAAGACAGATCAATGCTAACAACAACATAGAATTTTGCCTGTTGCTGAAGGCTGGTGAGACAAGTGGATATGTAAGGGGCTCAGGTATTGCTGAGATCGTCGCCGATACCAAAACACGTACTATGATTGCAGAAAACACTCCATTTTTCAAGGAGTTCTGGAAAGACGCAGATGACCCGGGATATGCGCTGCTCCGCATACATCCCCGCGAGATCGAATATCTCAAACCAGGCACTCTAAGAGCAGAGCGTTTTTCTGCTGCATGAATACTTCGCTTCAGGCGTTCATTATCCTGATTGAGCATATATGAAGAAAGTCTACTTGGTCCACCGATATCCTGCTGAAGTCGACAAAAAAGTTCACGAACTGGGAACGGCGGGCTATAGTATCAAATACTTGGGTATCAGCCCGGCCAACCTGCGCTCAATAAAGAAGCATCCTCCGGCTGCGGTCATTATCGACCTGACGCATGCACCATCTCAAGGCCGTGATATGGGTATCTATATGCGCCATTATAAAGCGACGCGCCACGTACCTATTGTATTTGCTGGCGGTACCCCGGAAAAGGTGGCAAAGGTTCGGGAGCATATACCCGATGCGGTTTACACAGAATGGCGCAAGGTCAGGAGCGCTTTGAAATGGGCAATTGCGCATCCCCCTGAACAACCTGTGGCACCTGATTCTCTGCTGGCTGGATATTCAGGTACTCCCCTGGTAAAAAAACTGGGGATCAAACCAAACACAACTGTGACACTTATTGACGCGCCGCCTAATTTCGATAAGCTACTTGTCTCGCTACCGGATAGCGTGAAACTGCGAGGGCGGTTCGGCAGTAAGAATGATCTGATCATCTGGTTTGTGGGGTCTAAGAGGATCTTGCAGGATCGGGTAATTGATATATCCAGAAGGGTTGGGAATTCAGGATTATGGATCGTTTGGCCGAAGAAGAGCGCTCGCGTTTCTTCTGGATTGTCGCAGAAGGTAGTGCGTGAAGCGGGACTGAATTCCGGGCTCGTTGACTATAAGGTTTGCGCAATTGACCAAACATATGCAGGGTTGAAGTTTTCTGTTCGGAAGAATAGGCGTAGACCTTCTCTTTCTGCGGTGTGAGGGAGGACAAATGAAACATTGGACAAAAAAATTCTTCGTGACAGAACCTGAGTTGTGGTTGCACTTCCTCGACCGAGGCTGGCAGCGTAACAAACTCATTGTACGAGCAAGTAACAAGATATTACGGAAACATGGTATTACCAAGGGACGCCTGCTGGATGTAGCATGTGGCAATGGTCGGATCTGTATTCCGATGGCGAAGAAAGGGTATTACGTTGCCGGAGTGGACATAAGTTCTCTGTATATAGAGGATGCCAAGAAAAAAGCGGCTAAGAACCGCGTGAAGGGCGAATTCATCTGCGGTGATATGAGAAACCTTGTGCGCAAGGTAC
>JBFEPB010000044.1:0-8044 GCA_041550295.1 bacterium
CTTGGTTCAATGCTGAGTAACCGCTGAGCATGTCGAGATATTTCTTATCTTCAACATCCCATACCCATATGCCCTTACCCCGTTTTATCACAACAGGAAGCGGGTGGTAGTTTTGAGCACTGAATCGATCCGTGAATTCAACGTAGTCCCGGTTTGTTTTCATGCAACCTCCGTGATATTCTAATCATTATACAGAAAATCGTCATATTTTCAAGAGTTGTATCATGCGAATCAGCTGAGCGTAGTGGGATTGACATTGCTTTCTTTTATACTATAATGTGCATGTGCTTTTACTGTTTATTCTTCTAACAAATGGGGATTCGGTTGCTACTGATAGTATGAAACACTACGAAATTCCTGAAGTAATCGAACCTTTTGGCGAAACTAATCCGGTTGGCAACATGACAGCCGGTTACAGCGAACACACTACGCTGGACATCTTGAAGAATCTTCCGGTCGTGCCGTTGTCTTACGGCTATGGTATTTGGAGTACCGTCATGAACAAGGGACGAGCTCCATCATATACTCGGGTAAGCGTTAATGGTCATCTGATCAATACGTATCCATTCGGCTATGTCAGCCTCGGCCTTTTGCCCCTTCATGCCTTTGACAGAGTATTATTCGGGCAGCATGCCGGTGGTGCTGAATTCAGCAGCATCAACTTTGTATCCAAGATCAATCGTTATGACCGTCCGTACTCGTTTGTTCATTTCACGTTTGGCAGTTTTGAAAGCAATACGTATGGTTTTGATCTGACGCGTGGCATAACTGATAAGTTGGGTTTTTATTTGAGCGGCGCCCATTACGAGACAGGCGGTCACCGAGAAAATTCGGACGTACGAACGCTATCCGCTTACTCCAATATCTACATGAACTATTGGCTGCCGGTACGGTTGGATGTTTTCTATGTTAACAGCGACTATGGATTCCCGGGCAGCATTCAATTACCGGTTGAAGGTCGACAGAAAGAAGAATTCCTGGATATCAGTGGAACGACGAAGTGGGGTAATGAGATATTTACCCTGTTTTATGAGCGACGGATCGTGGATTACCGTGATACGGTATATGACAAGACCTGGGGTGTACAGGTGGACCATGTCGGGGCCAGGTCGGAAGGAAGTGATACTCTCTTGGATTTTGTACTGGATTACGGCGCGAGCGCTTTTGTGACGATGATTGCAGGTGAATTATTTCTACCGGAAATCTCGAACGGGTTCGACGTCTGGGCAAGATTGGAGAGATCATTTGGCCGGGGTTTTGCGCGTGCGGCGGGAAAATTCGGACGCTCAAGCTATCATGATAACAATATTTTCATGTTGCCAAGAATTGAATTGGGAATGAAGGTATTGGGTGCTGCGGTTTATGCGGCGTTATCGAGGGACACGCGCGGCCCAACAGATATGGAGCAATGGGCGCCGTATGATACGCTGAACCCGTACCTCTTGATTGCCGGCAATAGTCTTCTGGAACCGGAATATTGCTGGTGCGGAGAAATCGGACTACGCAGCGATGCTTTCATGCTGAATGCGTATCGGGTTACGTTCAGTAACAATATCACCGTATTCCAGGAGTTTCCGGGTTTTTATCAGTATGGCAATCTGGATACCTGGGAAATGCAGGGAATCGAAGCGTATGCGAACTTTCCGTTACGCGCGTACAGTTCGGACAGCAGCAAGATGACAGAGTTCGCGCTAGGACTCGCCGGTAATGTGACTGTGAGCCAAGATTCTTTACGTAGATTCCCCCGGTATTTCACTGGTGCGTTCTTAGCACTCCGGCGTGAGACACCGCGCTTCGGTTTCGGGGTTAGGTTGCGCGCAGAATACAGTAGTGAAACTTACGACATCTTCGGTGCGGAGTATGCTGGCTACACCGTCTTTTCAGTTGCCGGCCTGGTTAAGTTCATGGCTCTTTCCTGTGTACTGAGGCTCAACAATGTTTTTGATGAGGATTATGCTTACGTGTCTTTCTATCCGATGGCGCCGAGGAATTTTGATGTCTCGGTCAAATGGGAATTCTTGGACTGAATGCTGATATTGAGGGTTGACGATCGACTGATCCATGGTCAGGTAATTGCTGGCTGGGCAAGACCTCTGGCGATCGGTACGATAATGCTCGCATCGGACAGGTTGAGTCACGATGAATGGTCATGCAATGCTTATCGTTTGGCGATCCCTGAAGGGATCAAATTTGAATGTTACACTCTGGATGAATGTGTTAGACGCTTGAATGAGAGCAATAAGAAACGTATAATGATACTTGTGGAATCGATAAAGGAGGCCTACGAACTAGTTGATAAGGGAGTAAGTATCCCCGAGGTCAACGTCGGGGGATTGGGTTATCATGAGGGCACAAGAGAAATAGCACCCTATATATATCTATCGCCTGATGATATTGAATCAGTCGTACTGCTTCATAGTTTGGGCGTCAAGGTTACCGGCAAGCAATTGCCGAACTCGGTGGCAGTGGATGTCGTGAAGAAACTGGCTGGGATAAAATGAGACGGGCAGTGAAATGTGAAGGGGGAGGGAGCAGCTGATGAACGCCTTATTGTTGAGTTTACTTGCGGCGGTGATCATTCTCGACAAATATGCGCTTGGTGAATTTGGCATCTCACAGCCGATAATTACCGGAGCCATTTTCGGTGCTATTTTCGGCGACCTCTGGTTCGGTATTTTCCTTGGGGCGATGATGCAGTTGATATTTCTTGGTGGTCTGCCGATCGGGCGCGATATTCCGCCTGACGGGCAGGTTGCAGGGATCATCACCGTGGTCTGTTATTTCCTCTTGAGAGACACCAACACACTTGGGCACTCTTTGTTTACTGCTGCCGTTTTAGGCTTGGCCGGAGGTATCGTGGGTGGGGTTCTGGAAGTGTATGCACGTCGGTTAAATGAGAAATTGTATGCCCGTTTTATACACCACGAAGAGAACCTGTATCTCTGTCACACGGCAGGGCTGTTGACGGCATTTGCCCGTGGTTTGTGTCTTTTCATCCCGTTATTTATTTTTGCGGATTTGTTCACAGTTCCTGCTGTGGCTCCGCAATTAACGAAAGAGACGATAACGATTATCGGTGTGAGCCTTGGGCTGGCAAACAGTTTTTATTTATTTGTGAAAGTTAAGACGGCAGTATATCTGTTGATTGGAGGCGTATGCGGCTTGGTTTTGGTCGTCTTCTGAGGATTTTCTTTCAGAGTCTATTCATCCAGACCTCCTGGTCATTTCCATCAATGCAGAGCATGGGTTTCCTTTCTGATGTGCTTGTCGGAGTAGGTGAAGATAAGAGAGCCGAGATCATGCGAACTCAAAAGGGTTTGTTCAACACTCATCCGTACATGGTATCGTACATTGTAGGCGCGACGGTGCGCGCCTATGATGAGGGTAAAGCCTCTAGTGAAGAGATAGGAAGATTCCTTGCAGTGGCACAGACAAGTTTTGCATCGGCGGGCGATCTTCTCTTCTGGCGGACGCTTCGTCCTGCACTGCTCCTCGCGGCAGTAATTCTGGGTGTCCACTACGGCATCGTGGGGCCGCTGATGTTTCTTGTTGTCTATAATATTTTTCACCTGTTCCATCGCATCAAAGGAATCAATGATGGCTATAGTATGGGTTGGGATGTTATATATCTTCTGAACAAGCCACGGTTTAAAACGGTAAGGGGGATATTCGAAGCAGTAGGAGCTTTACTCAGTGGTTTGTTGATATCGCTGATCGCCGCCGAGGTGAGTTACTTACTTGTGATCCCGCTGACAGCACTCTTCTTGATCATGCTTGTGAAGAGATACTCGGCGGTCATGATCATCGTATCCGCACTGCTCGTTTTCCTTATCATCGGGATGGTGTAGCGTATGATAAGAGAAGAAATCATCATAATGAATGAAAATGGTCTGCATGCCCTCCCGGCTTCACGATTCGTGAAAAAGGCAGAGAAGTTCAAGAGCGATATTACTATAACAAAAGACGACGTGGAGGTCAGCGGTAAGAGTATCATGGGGATCCTCACGTTGGCTTGTGAAAAAGGCAGCAAAGTGATTTTGACCACTGACGGCAAGGATGAAAAGGTGGCCAATGAGGTATTGAAAAAGATATTGGAGGGACAGGATTAATGGCTAAAGAGAGAATACTGAAAGGCATTGCGGTTTCGAAAGGCATTTGTCAGGGTGAGGTTTTTATCTACGAGACTAAAGAAGCCCGGATCATGCAGACACCTATTCCTCCACGGTATCTGGAAAAGGAAGTAGAGCGCTTCACCCGGGCGTTGGAGAAAACCGAGAAGGAATTGAGTAACATAAAAGAGCGGATCAATGTCGAGATCGGGGTGGATTTTGCTCAGTTCCTGGATGCACAGATTTTAATGCTCAAGGACCGCGAGATGTTTGACACCGTGAGCGAGAGAATAAAGGCAGAGAAAACAAATGCAGAATATATCTACCACAGCGTTTTGGATGAGTACGCAAAAAAACTTTCGACAAGCAGGGATCAGTATTTCAGAGAACGAGTGGCTGATATTTGGGATGTTGGTACGCGCGTCTTACGTAATCTTGTCGGGCTGACCCATAGCTCTGTCGTCGATGTGCCTCAGGGATCAGTACTCGTCGCTCACGACATTTCACCATCGGATGCGGCGTTGATCAACCCTGCTAACGTGCTCGGCATTGCGATCGAAGTTGGCGGGCGGACATCGCACACCGCGATCACTGCGCGCGCCCTCGAAATACCAGCCGTTGTCGGAGTTGAAAATCTTGTGGCAAAGCTGAAGAATGGTGAAAGGGTTATACTCGATGGCAACCGAGGGATTCTCATCAAGAGTCCGACGCCCGGGCGCATTCAGTTCTACCGTGGCGAGATCAAAAAGGAAATCGAGTACCAGAAAATGCTTTCGCCCTTTTGCGAGTTACCGGCGAAAACACGCGATGGCCGTCAGGTCGACATATCGGCCAATATCGAGTTTTTCGTGGAGTATACGCACGCCAAGAGATCCGGTGCAATGGGCATCGGACTATTCCGTACCGAATTTCTTTACCTGACGAGGCGCGGCAATCCTTCTGAAGAAGAGCAGTTCCGCGTATATAATGAATTGGCAAAAAAGATGAAACCTGATCCCGTGATAATCAGAACGTATGATCTGGGTGGTGACAAGATATTTTCAGACTACCACGAGGCAAATCCGTTTCTCGGTTGGCGGGCGATCAGGGTCAGCCTTGATGAGTTCGATTTTTTCAAGATTCAATTGCGTGCGATTCTACGAGCATCGGTAAACCGTAACATAAGGATAATGTATCCCATGATCTCAACCTACGAAGAGATTAGCAAGGCTAATGCGTATTTCAAGCAAGTGACAGATGAATTGCACAAGGAGAAGATCGAATTTGACGACCATATACAAGTCGGTATCATGGTCGAAACCCCATCTGCAGCGATCATGAGTAATCAGCTTGCGTCCCATGTTGATTTTTTCAGCATCGGCTCGAACGATCTTACGCAATACGTTCTGGCGGTCGATCGTGGCAACGAGCGTGTGAGTCATTTATTTGACCATTTTCACCCAGCGGTATTGAGGTTGATCAAACAGGTAATCGATGCGGGCCACAGGGCACACATATGGGTCGGTCTCTGCGGCGAACTTGCGGCCGATCCCTTGGCGATCCCGCTGCTCGTTGGTTTGGGTATAGATGAATTATCAATGAGTCCGGTTGCAATACCAAAAGCCAAGATGGTACTGCGGGCGTTGACCGTACCAGAGTGTGAAAAGATCGCGGAAAAGGCCCTTAACTTTCGTTGTGCAAGCGAAGTGCAGAAGTTTTTGAATCGAATGATAGCCAGAAGATTTCCGGGCATTGGAGGTATCAAGTGATGCGTGAAATAATATACTCGTTGCCGGAGCAGATAGCGAGTGCAGTCAATCTTGTACCAGAGAAAGAGCGTGCCCGTAAAAGGTATGAAATGGTTTTGGTCGTAGGAATGGGTGGCTCTGGTATCAGCGGTGAGATAATGGCTGCTTTGCATCCGGAAACCATGATTATCTCGAATAAGGACTACGAGGTACCACCTTTTATCAACAGGAAAACGCTGGCGTTTGTTATCAGTTATTCCGGTAATACTGAAGAAACGTTGAGCAGCTATAAAATGCTGTCAAAACGTAAGGTTGACATGGTCCTGATTTCATCTGATGGGAAATTGCTCAGGAGGAAGGCCTATCAGAAGATAATCATACCCGGGGGATTGCCGCCACGGGGTGCTCTCGGCTATCTCTTTACACCACTGCCGATAATCTTGTATGAGACCGGATTCATCAAGTACGATCCCCGCAAGAAGCTCCTCTCCCTCGCAGCATTTCTTAGCCGTGAGAGAGATCAGATTGAGAAAAAGGCCGAGAAGCTGGCGGCCAGACTCTTCGACAAGCTTACTGTTATCTATGTCGACTCTGCTTGCTTCGCACCGGTTGCCAATCGCTGGCGATGTGAGCTGAACGAGAACGCGAAAGTGCTGGCTCACTGTAATGTAATACCGGAAATGAACCATAATGAAATTGTCGGCCTGGGCAGGCCAAAACATTTGAACAAACACACTGCGCTCGTGCTCCTCAATGACCCGGGTGCGCATCCCAGGAACAAGCTGCGCAGGAAATTACTCAGGTCCTTGATAAGTCGTGAGATAAAGAATATTGTTGATGTCGAGCCAGAAGGCAGCAATACTCTGGAACATGTTTTTTGGACTATTATGCTGGGTGATTTTGTCAGCTATTACTTGGCGCTCAAACAAGGCGTCGACCCCATGCCGGTGGCAAGAATAGAGAAATTGAAAAAAGAAATGTCAAAACACCGTCGCTAATCAGAGTTTGCTACCCTGAGGGGTGATACAGGGATGCTCATATTTAACACGTGGTTCAGGATGAGCCAGCGTCACCTGAATTTCACTTTCTCGTTTCTTGACAATACTGACTCATGTTGTAAAATACTCCATTGAGTTATGGATACAGCATATCTTTCAGGCAAAGTGAAGGCTTTCATCGACTATCTGCGCAAGGAGAAGAATTTTTCTGAACACACGATCAGGGCGTATCAGAAGGATATCGAGATATTTTTCGCGTTCTTGGATGATAAGAAAATATCGTCGATTGACAGTAGCGTAATATCTAACTTCATTGCTTTTTTGATGAGATATGGTCTCGATACGGTGACGGTGGCACGAAAACTATCAAGTATCAAGTCCTACTTCAAGGCGATGAAGAGATTGGGTTATGTTTCTGAAAATCCTGCGGAATTAATCAGGACACCGAAGAAAAAAAGACATCTACCCGGGTTCCTAACTTATGAACAGATCGAGGATGGGCTCAAGATAGATGACCCCAGGGATCATGCAATGATGGAATTGCTGTACTCGTGTGGATTGCGGGCGAGCGAGCTCACGGGTCTAAATGTCGACGATGTGGATCTACCGGGTGAAGAAGTACGTGTGATGGGTAAGGGGGGCAGACAGCGCATCCTTCCTTTGGGTAGAAAGGCACGCGATGCGATCGTGTCATATATGCGCGTCAGCAGAAAACCCACCGGCGGTGACGCGGAGCCGGCGCTTTTCCTTAATTATCGAGGCGGCCGGCTTTCGGCCCGTTCGCTGCAACGTATCGTGCGGAAACATCTGATCAAAGTGGCGCGAGCTTCCGGTACTAATCCACATATACTCAGACATACTTTCGCGACGCACATGCTTGAACGCGGTGCAGATCTGAGGGCGGTTCAAGAATTACTGGGGCATGTTTCACTATCTACGGTTCAGATATACACACACCTTACGACAAAGCGTCTAAAAGATATATATACGAGAGCCCACCCTCGGGGAGAATAGTGTTTTCATGAAGGCATGCGACAGGGTGATCTGCATTGTTTTGTTCTTGTTGGCGCTCGTTTTCTGCCAGAAAAGAGATGATTTGATTGGGATCAGGCGTGGAGATTTCAGTCGCGTGGCAGAGGGTTCATATCATGGACGTCTTCAATTCCTTGGAGATGGCGGTGAATACATCCAAATCGTCGGGCATCTGAGA
>JBFEPB010000045.1:0-7917 GCA_041550295.1 bacterium
AACCGGTCAATTTAGGGTCTCCAATTAACACGGCATTTGATGAAATGTCTGGAGCAGCTGCGGACAATGGCACAATATTCTTCAGCTCAGACCGGCCCGGAGGTAGAGGAGACTTCGATGTGTATTTGAGCAGACTGGTTGATGGCATTTATACAGAACCGGAAAACCTTGGTGGCGCAGTGAATACGATGGCAGAGGAACATGTTCTTTGTGTTGCGCCGGATATGCAATTTCTGATCTTCTCTCGCCACGCGAACAATAAGGCCAGTGTGGGACTGTACATAGTCTACAAGAATGGTGACGGCTCCTGGACCAGAGCGAAGAGCGTAGGTGATCATATCAACATGCTGAATGCATTGTGGGCAAGTCTCTCACCGGATGGTGAATATCTTTTCTTTCTTGGCCAAGGATATGGAATGTACTGGTTAAAGTCGGCGCTCATTGAATATCTGAGGAAGGCTGATCTGAGCGTATCTGAGATACTGTTTCAGGTATTCTCTGAGAAAGGCGTGGATGCTGCATGCAGTACCTTTTACGAGCTGAAGGAAGAACATTCGAGGTATCTTGAACTGAACGAATTGCTGCTTAATCAAAGAGGATATCAGTTCTTGGAAGCGGGTGAGGTGACGAGGGCAATAAGTATCTTCACTATCTGCGTGGCATTGTTCCCTGATTCGTGGAATGGATACGACAGTCTTGGTGAAGCATATCTTGCTGCCGGGGAGATCGAACAGGCGAAGAAGAATTATCGAAAATCACTTCAATTGAACCCGAACAATGCCAATGCAGTAGACAAACTCAAGGAGCTTGAGAATAGGTGATTCATTAAGGTGTTGCTGTGTATTGATAACACTTTATTTCCGCATATAATTGCATGGCGCAGTATTCTGTTCAGACAAGGAGGTAGTCAATGGCTGATTTGAAAACGAATTATATAGGACTTGCATTACGTAATCCGCTGATCGTGGCGAGTTCTGGTTTGGTGAATTCGGTCGAAGGCGTTCAACGGTGCGCGGACGCCGGCGCAGGAGCGGTTGTTCTCAAATCATTGTTTGAGGAACAAATCGAAGCCGATACCAGTGAGATACAAAAACACGTGTGGCTCTCAGGGCACACCGAAGCATATGACTATGTGAGGCAGATCGGGATACGCATCGGCGAACAGGATTATTTGAATCTCTTAGAAGGGGCGAAGAAGGCCGTATCGATCCCAGTGATCGCCAGTCTGAATTGTATAACTCCCAAGTGGTGGACAGATTATGCAAAAAGACTTGAGTCCTCGGGCGCTGATGGCATCGAACTGAATATGGCTATCTTGCCGAGCGACCCTCGACACAGCAGCAATGATATCGAGAAACTCTATTACGATATTTTGGAAGGGGTGAGAAAAAGCGTAAAACTACCGATCGCCGTCAAGATCGGTCCATATTTTACTTCGCTGGCCAGCGTGTGCCAGGAGTTATGTACCAGGGGTGCTTCGGCGCTGGTTCTTTTCAATCGTTTTTATCAGCTCGATATCAATATTGACAAAGAAACGCTTGTTAGCGGTTATCATTTCAGTACACCCGAGGAAGCGAATCTGTCCTTGCGGTGGATCTCATTGTTATCCGGCCGTGTCAGTTGTGATCTTGCTGCTGCTACAGGTGTACACGAAGCTTCTGGTGTCATAAAACAGTTGCTTGCTGGTGCTGCGACGATTCAGATCTGCTCAACCCTGTACAAGCATGGTATTGGACACCTCTCCAACATTCTCGCCAACCTGCAGCTTTGGATGAAGAAGAATCACTATGAATCCGTGGCGCAGTTCCGGGGCAAATTGAGTCAGAAGGATAGTAAAACGCCCGAACTGTATGAACGCCTTCAGTACGTAAAAGCCCTGGTTGGTATCGACTGATACGAGGCGTATCAATGCCACTAACGCGATGCCGGGAGTGCCAAACGCAGATAAGTACAGAGGCAGTGAGTTGCCCGCACTGCGGCGCACCCTATCCTGCCAAAACGAAGTGGCACGGCCGTGGTTTTGAATGGAAATCAGAGCAAACATTCTACGGCTATCCTTTGGTCCATATTGCCTGGGGCCGCGACGAGAATAACAGGGTTCGCGTGGCAAAAGGTGTGATCGCAATCGGCCAGTTTGGTGTCGGGTTGATTACTTTTGCCCAATTTGGTATCGGTGTGCTCTTTGGGTTTGGGCAATTCATATTCGGGTTGACCGGTATTGCGCAGTTTGCCATAACGGCGTTGTTCGGTATCGGTCAGTTCGCCACCGGCTACATTGCCATTGGCCAGTTCGCGCTTGGTTATTACGCGCTCGCTCAGATTGGGTACGGGAAATTCTTGTGGAGTCAGGCAGTTAAGGATCCGGAGGCGATTGAATTTTTCCGTCAGTTACTGAATAATATCAAAGGGCTTTTCCATCTCTGACCTGGCGCGAAGGTGGATTGAGTATCAATGCGGGGCCGTCCGGATCCTGCTCTTACAGGCCGAGTTGTTTGCGGATCAAACTTGCTGGTATCGAACCGAAACCGAGTAATTCATCATGGAATTGTTTCAGGCTGAACCGCTCTCCGTGCTTTCTCTGGTAGTCATTTTTTAACTCAAGAATCTGTTTCTTTCCTATCAAGTAGCTCATTGGCTGGGTCGGCGTGAAGGCGTAGCGTGTCACTTCCTTCTCGGCGTGAACGCGCTCCAGTTTTGCATCTCGGACCAGCAAGCCGACCGCTTCTTCGAAGCTCATCGTTTTGGTATGCAATCCCACATCGATGATTACCCGGCACGCGCGCCACAGCTGATCTTTCAACTGCAGGAGCCTCGAACGGGGATCAGAATAGAATCCTGCTTCGTACATCATTTCTTCGCAATAAAGGGCCCAGCCTTCGATAAAAACCGTTGTCTCAAGCAGACGCCGCAGTTTATTCTGGAGTTGGTTGGCAAGAACGAGCTGGAGGTGGTGCCCGGGATATCCTTCATGTAAGGCTATTACCGGGATCCCGAAAGTGGGGTGTCCTCTGAGAATCTCTTCCGTCTTTTCCGCTGACAGTTTCTCGTCAATCAGTGTCACGTAGAAGTAGCCTGTTTGTTGTTTCTCAAATTGTGCCGGGTTCATGTAAGCAGCATAGGGAATGATAGGCCGGCTGAATGATGGTGTGGGTATCACATCAAGGCGCTCATCAGGAGGAATAGTAACGAGGTTTTTCTTCTGAACAAAGCTCCGCGCGGCTTCCATTTCTTTCTTGTAAGTCCCGAGAAGTTCATCGGCACGCGGATGCTCCTTCTTGATGTCATTCACGATCGCGAACCAATCTTTCTCTGGCTCTATTCGCTTGCCCGCATCCTTAATGGCATCCTCGGTCCTTTGTTTCATTTCCTGCCCTATCTCAAGTATGTCCTGGGCATCGTATTGCAGCAGGTGGTTGTTCCTTAGTTTGAACTCAAAGAGGGCACGTCCAATTGCAAAATCGCCGCTTGACTTGGAAAGGATTTCGTCCTTCAGGTATGTGCGGTACCGCTGTAATGCGGATAAGGCCCTTTTGCCTGCATCTTCGAGCTGCTGTTTTATTCTGGGGACCTTAGTGCCGAGTTTTGGTACAAGATGCTGAATAAAAGAGATGCAGCCATCTGTCATTTGTATGCCTAGATTCACGAACAATGGCGGGCAATCCTCCAGATTCTTTGAGCCATCGTCGAGCACACGCGGGACGGCGCGCATTCTGGAGAGTACTGCAGATGCACGCTCCTCAAGGGGCGCGAATTCTCTCATGAATAGGATGAACATAGAATGGGCACAAAGTTCGGGATAATGTGCGGCTTGTGTCTTCCAGAATCTGATCTCTTCAAAGTCTTTCACCGTAGATTCGATCTCGTTTCTCAATAGTTGCCAGTCGATTTGTTCTTCATCGTTCAATTCTTGCTTTGGAATCTTCTCGATGTCGCTCAGGTACTGCTTGCGCTGCTTGTTGACATCTAACAGGAAATCGCTCTGCACGTTGTCCAGTTCGTGGTCGTACTTATGAACACCAACAGATGTCGCGTTGAGCGGTGAAGTTCTCCAATTGAATTCTAGATATTCATCGACAAATTCTGCGAATCTTGACATCTTACCTCCTCCGTGTTGCGTCAAACAGACCATCACAAGTAACGTCGTACAAACATCAGAATATGCAGCAATCATGGTTTGTCAAGCTGGTCGTGTCGTTGAGTCCGCTCCATTTTTAGCATACAATCGATGAGCCAGCGACACTTGGATTTCACTCATTTCCATAATTCTCCAGGGAAGAGTAGAGACGATTCATGGACGTGCAGGAAAGTCACAGTTGACATTGGCCATCAGGAAGATAAGATTCTATGGTTGGAGGAACGATTGAAGATGGGAAAGCAAATCGTGAGACAGTTTGCGTCTTGCGTAGGGTTAATCGCTTTGTTCATGTCGAGCTGTGGTGAAGGTACCCTTGACATCAGTATCATATATCCCGGTTCCGGGTCTTGTGTCAACGGCATCGTGCGGATCGAAGCCGAGACGAGCGACAATGCGGTGGCGGTTGTATTCTACGTTGATGATGTATGTATTGATACGAGCTGGGCCGCGCCGTTTATATGTTGCTGGAACACTTTCGCCAGCACTGACAGTGCTTTTCATTATCTCTATGCCACGGTTTCCGACAGGAAAGGGAATGAGGTATGTTCTGATTCGGTGCTTGTTGTCGTCTATAACGGGGATGTGCTCTTTGCCGATGACTTTGAGTCATATTCTCCAAATACCTATCCATATGCAGGCTGGTTTGAAATATGGGCTGGCGCGGGGAGCAATGAGACATATGTTGCGGAGGGGGATGCCAATACCGGTACCCAGAGTTTTCGGCTGCGCGGTCTTGCTGATTGGGTAAGGACCGATGGCGTGGAGTTGAGTCTTGGGGGTGTACGAAATCTTGTGTATGAGGTGAGCCTGAAGATTCCGTCTCCGGACTCCGGCGGCGCGCTGTTTGGCTTTTTTGTTATGATCGATCCTACTTGCGGGGCGATTTACAATGGTGTTCTATTCGAGTGTAGCGATGGTTTGATCTACACCCGCGGTGCAGTAGAGGATAGTACCGGCTATGGTTGGTCCTATGACACATGGTATTCGGTGAAGGTTTCGTTGGACTATGTTGGGCTGAGTATGAATGTCTGGCTAAATGATGAACAGGTCGTATTTGACCTCCCTGCCTATCCCGGTGAGTGGGCAGATACATTTGCGGTCGCAACCGAGTACGGTTCGCCGGGCATTGTGTACTATGATGACATAAGAATATACATGCAGGAATAGGTAGTGCGGAATTTCTCGTTGGCCGCTTTGCTTCTTCGTACTTGACCCGTAGAGTATCACACGTATAATATGACACTTTCTGTGTTCGACACCTGGGAGTAAATGCAGAGAATCGGCTATGATCAAGAGCAAACGGGAGAGTATTCTAATGGATAACGCCTCAACAAGGGGGTCAGAGTGAGTGGAGTTGTTGGTATCGTGTCAGATGGCGATTGCCGGGATGATCTGTTCTATGCGACTGATTATCATTCACATCTCGGTACGGCTTTCGGCGGCATCGCCATGTCTAACGGAGAATCCGTCGTAAAAAAAATACACAGTATAGCTAGAGCCCAATTCAAATCGCGATTCAGCGAGGATATAGACTTTATTAATATGCGTGGCAATATGGGCATAGGTGTGATAAGTGACCGCGACACCCAGCCCCTTATCATGAGGTTGAAGTTCGGCGAGTATGCACTGTGCGGAACTGGATACATAAATAACCAGAATGAGTTGGCCGCTGCCTTGATCGACGAAGGCGTTGTTTTTTCGGAAATGCCTAACGGCAATGTAAACCAAATCGAACTGGTTGCTAAGCTTATCAACAAAGGCAAGACCCTGGTTGAGGGGATCGAATACATGCACGGGCAGATAGATGGATCAATGTCTTTGATCTTGCTGGGTAAGGAAGGGATCTATGCCGCCCGGGACAAGTACGGTCGTACGCCGCTGATTGTAGCCAGAAGGGATGGTGCTTGGATTGTTGCGTCTGAGACTTGTTCGTATAAGAACCTTGGTTTCACTACCGCGAGGGATCTGGGTCCGGCTGAGGTCGTCATGTTGGGCACTGGAGGATGTGAGCGACTGAGAGAACCTAATGATACGCTTCAGTTGTGTACTTTTCTATTCGTGTACGCTGGTTTTCCCGCGTCGGAATACGAAGGGAAGAATGTTGAGGCATTCAGAGAGAATTCGGGTAGAATAATAGCACGTAACGACAATGTCAAGGTTGATTTTGTTGCCGGCATCGCCGATTCAGGCACTGCTTATGCTCACGGATACTCTCATGAGTCAGGTGTGCCCGTGAAAATCCCGCTGCTGAAATACACCCCTGGCTGGGCGAGGAGTTATGTGCCACCGGCCCAGGAAACAAGGGATCTGATCGCTTTGATGAAGCAGGTTACGGCTGACGTTCTGATAAGAGGCCGGAAAATGGTAATAACCGAGGATTCAATTGTGCGGGGCACTCAACTGAAGAATTTTCTGCTGGTCAAACTGTGGAACTCAGGTGCGGAGGAGGTACACGTGCGGCCGGCCTGTCCACCCCTCATGTTCCCGTGTAAGTTTCTTTATTCGACGCGTCAGCTGGATGAACTATTCGCGCGCCGGATAATAAAGCAGTTTCACGGGAGGCATATAGAAAATGTTGACCTTTACCTTGATGTGCAGTCGAGCGAGTATCAGAAGATGATAAGCGCAATGGAAAAAGACCTGCACGTTACTTCATTAAAATATCAGAAGCTGGAAGATATGTTGACGGCGACCGGTTTGCCCGGGAGCAGTCTGTGTACCTATTGCTGGACCGGGAAGGCAATAAGCTGACCAGTATTGACAGTATGTTCTGATTGTAATACGACGCCTCAATAATTCTCACGACACAGTATTGCCGACGAGACACAATACCATTGTTCTGGTGAACCGGCCGTGTGATACAGATAGATCTTCTCAACACGGAATTGCAGCTCGAGGGTGTCGCCTGCGGCTTGGACAATGCTTTGCTTCACCTGAGGGGGAGGTTCCCATATATCAAACTCAGATGCGGCATGTATTTTTCATCCTTTTTCTTGCCAAAAAGTGCCCATGCGCATGCTCGTGTTTTCATCAGATGGTGTGTTTTCTCCGCCTTGATAAAAACACACTGAAAATAGCGATCAAGATATTCGATTCTGTTCAATCGTATGTCGAATGGTTGGATCTTTGATGCGAGTTCTTTTGTCTTGGCAAGAACAGCGGTTTCTGACATATCACATTCCCCGATCAATGTTACATGCGGTTCGAATCGCGGGGTCGAATATTCATGGCTGAGCCTTGCGATCAACTTCTGTAAACGAAGCGCCGTTTGTCCTTCGGGCATGAGCCAGAGCGAGTACACGTGCTCTACCGGTGCGTGCATCCTATAATGATAGCACAAAGAGAGCATAGAAGCAACAGCGATTGTCGGGCAATAGACTCATTCTCCGTGGATTATTGACAGAGTTCAGAAATTGGCTATCATTGAAGTACGTTAGGGCTTCAACTGTGTCGAAGTAAACGGTTGTTATGGCATATCTCATTTTGATACGCGAAATTGCCCGAGAAAAAGGAGGTTCTTACAATGGGTAAATCAATAAAAGGCACAAAGACCGAGAAGAATTTACTGGCTTCTTTTGCCGGCGAGTCACAAGCAAGAAACCGTTACACTTATTTTGCTTCAAAGGCACGTAAGGAAGGGTTTGAACAGATCAGTGCGATCTTCCTTGAAACTGCCGACAATGAAAAGGAACATGCCAAGGTGTTTTACGAACACCTGGCAAAATATCTCGGCGAACAAGACGCAACAATGGTCAATGTGAATGCTGCTTATCCGGTGATAC
>JBFEPB010000046.1:0-7839 GCA_041550295.1 bacterium
AATGCTGATCAGAAAATTAGCGAACTGCACGTCCTTCATTGCCGGTGACGGATCATTACTGAGGGAGATATTACATCCAGCAAAACACGCAGCCAACATCCGCTATAGCCTCGCCTGGGCAGAACTGAAACCGAAGCAGAAAGCAAAACCGCACGTACTCACCTGCGCTGAGGTCTACTATATCCTGAAGGGGGAGGGATTGATGCACATAGATAGTGATGCCGAAACGGTGCGAAGGGACGACACAATATACATCCCTGCTGGTTCGGTGCAATTCATTGAGAATATCACCGATGGCCATCTGCAATTCCTTTGCATCGTCGATCCGGCCTGGCAGCCTGCTGTCGAAACAGTCCCCGAGGAAACATAACGCCCGGACGGACGAAGTGTTAACTGCCGCACAATATTCGCACAACCCGCGTGCTACGCCATGGGCAGATAGAGACTGCCCGAGTGAGGCGAGTGCCTAATAATCATGCGCGGAGCAACAGAAAAATAGGAAAAACATGGCACCGTTAATCGTACATATTCCACTCCTAGGTCTCTTGCTCGTAGCTGTCTCGCAACCACGTGATTCCATCGTGTTCAACCGTAGGTTTGAGTGCCTGGAGTGTTACCATGATATGATCTACCTTTCACCGCTCATAGGAACGAGTATATTCCGGCTATCCGGTCGTGACAGTCTGGTGCCGATCTCCTTCACCGACGACTTGAATTACCGTGTGATAGATTTTAGAATTACTCCGTTCGCTATTTACATAAACCGGGGTAAAGCTCTGGAAAAATATTATCTAAATACAGGAAAGAAGGAAGCCGTCTACACAGCCACCGACATTGCCTCATTTGACCTCACCCCTAACGAGGAAATCATCCTTGCCGACCGGCAGAGCAATGAGATCGTGTTCCTCGACTTCATGTACGGAGTCAAATTCAAACTCGAGAATGTTTTCGTCAGAGACCTCCGATGGTACGATACTCTTCTTTACGTTCTGACGAGAAAAAGTATTCTCGTCTATGATGAGTACGGTAACCTCGCAGATCGAAAATCCGTGCCGGAAATATGCAATAGAATCACCCTGATCGACCATAAGATAATAATATTCACCGAAAAATCCAACTACTTTTATTTGAATGACACGGCGTGGGTGAAAAAGGAATTCCCCTTCGCCATATTAGACGTTTGCGAACAAAAAGGATCATTAGTAATCCTTGATGGATTCGGCACTGCTCTGCATACTTTTGACCGCAACGGTTTCTGAAACGACTCCGTTTGCTCTCGATTCAGCATACTACATATACGAGGTGGTGGAGTACGACACCGCGCGCGGTGAAGCCAAAGACCTATTCGAATACGACAGTCTGGAAAACGATATGAGCAAGTTGAGGATAAGTGGCGCAAAAGATTTCTCTTTCGATGCCAATCAAGGGTTTGATCAAGGGTTAAGAGTCGATATCACGGGGGAAGCAGGTGGTGTCGGCATCGAAGGCAACCTTTCCGACAAAGCAGCGCCCGCTTCCACTGCGCGGCTATCCGACATTGAAAGAATCAGCCTGAGGGTGTTCACAAGAAACCTTTCTGGTGCAATAGGCAATCAGACCTTGGATCTGCCCTTCGGTGTAAAGGACGAGATACGTGGAGCACGCATCGGCGTTCACCATGCGGACTTCGAAAGAAACATCAACGCCTCCTATGCGGTCAATCGTGGCACCTACGCGCGTACCCAGTTTGCAGGTGAAGAAGGCAAACAAAGCCCGTACTTCCTCGAAGGACCGGTGATCGCCGGCAGCGAACGGGTATTTCTAGCCCATGGTATCTCACAACCTATTCTGCTCGATCGTGATGCTGACTATCACATAGATTATGAAAACGGGATCATATCATTCACTAACAGTCACATAATAACGAACCGTTCCAGAATAGAGGTCGAATACCAAAAAGCGATCGAAGACTACCTCAACGTTTACCAACAAGCAGATGGTGCATTCGAAGTCGGCAACGTGAAGGTCCGGGGACTTTACCGCGCAAGCATCGACGATAAGAGCGAACCGCTCGCTTTCGTCCTGAGCGAAGAAGAGATCGACAGCCTCCTGCTCGCAGGGGATAGCGCACGCGTTCTACACATTTACGCCGACACGTCCTCGGAAGGGAGCTACATAAAGGAGAATGACCATTTCGTCTACGTCGGCCCGGGCAATGGTGATTATGATGTCACATTCTTCTATGTCGGTGAAGGGAACGGTGAATACATTTATGACCCAGTGCTGAGTGCCTTTTCATATCAGGGCGAGGGTCTTGGCAACTATTCCCCGCGCAAACACCTCCCCTTGCCGCGACGCGAGGAATTATACGCCTTGAGTACTCAGCTCTATGATGCGCTGACAGTGCTCGCCTACGGCTCGAGCATGGATCAGAATACTTTCTCGCCTCTCGAAGATGATGATAATGATGGCCTGGGCTACGGCGTGAATCTCAATAGGACCATCGGTTTTGTAACAATAGGTGGTAACTATCGCAGATATGATGAAAATTTCGTCTCTCCGACGCGACGCGAGGATATCGACTACAGAGTCATCTGGAACACCGAAGAGACACTCGAGGAATTGGCTGATGTCTCATTAGGATTAGCGCCAACGAATTTCCTGCATACAGAACTCGGTTATGGCGTGCTCAACCGGGCACACCGACGGCGATTCATCCAACTCCGTCCATTCTTCCTCGAATTCAGGTATGAAAGCGTTGACAGTATGAATAGATATTCTGCCGGTTTCACCCAGAAGTTCAAGAAGCTACTGGTGACAGGCCGCTATGAGAAGTTTGAATCCATACAGATGGTTAATTATGGTGTGCAGTATGAAATCAACAAAGACATCGGCATTGGATTGACCGGTGGATACGATGAGGATAGCATATCTTCAGGCATAACAAACACCTTCACTCTGAACACGTTACCCTTCAGGCTTTCATTCGGGCACAGATCGCTCGATGATACGACTTTCTACTTCGGTAATACGAGCATTAAGTACACCTTAAAAGGATTCTCGGTAAAAGGCGATCTGCAACAAACGCAGCGTTACTCACAGAGGCGTGACGAGGCTTATATAAACGTAGGTGAAGGCGAAGGTGATTATGTGTATGACCCGGTCACCGGTACTTATATAAAGAAGGACGGTGGCGACTACATACGCAAGGTCTTCTTGCTTCCTGATTTCACCCGCGTCATCAACAGAAATTTCGGTATGGAATTGGGGTACACGCAGGAACTCTCTGACGCCAGCGGCCGTTTTTACTACACAGACGAAGAAGATTTTCGCAGCCACAGCGAAGACATCGCGTTTAATTTCAGTCGCTCGAGCTTTGATATTGCGCTGCTACTGCGTCAGAGCGTTCAGGAGGATGCCAGATACGCGCTTGCCGCAAATTCAGATTACGAACGTGTGGCAACCCTCGTTCCGTCGATCGGTGCCTTATCAGGAAGGTTCGGGGTAGAGACAACGGCCGACAAAGTTGGTGAGGTCGAAATAGAAGGCAGGAATACCTATCGCGGCGAGTTGTCCTATGATGTCATCCAGAAGCCTATCGTCCGCCCAAAAGTGGGCTATGCCTTCAGTACAATCCGTTCCCAATACTTTCCCGAACTCGACATCAGACAACGCGCACCGAAATCGGGCATTCTACTCAGTTATCCATTGACGAGCATACACGGTAAGATCGAAACAAGTGCCGAGATCGTCTACCGTATCTACAACATCGAAGACATACCATTTTTCTTCACAGCAAACGAACCTGAGGGATTGACCACGGTCATCAACGCACTGTCGAGTTTCGGAGTCGGTGCGAATACCGTATTCAACCTGATCTACCGGATTGAATTCCGTCCCGGCGAAGAACCGATGCAGAATCTTCGATTACAATCAAGGATAAGGTTCTAATGAAAGAGCGTTTCCGTGAGTTCTACGAATCGGTCGGTAAATACTATCCAGAAGATGAAATTGTCTACAGCACGCTCAGTGGCCAGTTGAGAAAGAAGTGGATCACAAAGAAACTGCAGGATTTTCCGCCGGGTAATCTGCTGGACTGCGGCTGTAATATTGGGACTTTGTCAGAATCATGGCACAAGGGAAACGTGTTCGGAGTTGACATCGCTTATTCCGTCTTGCTAAAAGGAAAGCGAGGAACACCGTGCATCCATTTTCTCCAGGCCGACCTACGAAACCTCTCCATGTTCAGGGACGGTTCAATTGACAACGCAATGGCCTGCGAGGTAATAGAGCATCTGGACAGACCAGATCTCTTTTTCAAGAAACTCTACCCGGCCATGAGAAAGAACGGTAGGATTCTCGTAACCTCACCAAATTTTACTGGACGCAGGCCCGAGCAAAGCCAACTTGGCATTCTGCGGAGTTTTGGTCTCATCACAGGCATCCTGGGCGGGGAATACCTGCACACCGCATATCAACCGCACGAATTGGCGACAATGGCTGAGCAGGCCGGATTCGAGGTCGTTGAGCAAGGTAGCTTTGAGTTCGAGCTGCGTGGCTGGCTCAAACCGGTCACCCTGCTGCAGCGTTTGCTGAATTCATGCGCTACTCGTTTCTCCCCCACGTCACGCATGATCTACTTAATCGAACGTACCTTCCGTAAGATTGAGATGAATACTTTCCTGGTGTTAAACACATTCAACTTTGCCTGGCTATTGAAGAAAATGTTCCCGGAAGGGCGTAGATCATATATTGTTGCTACGAAATGAAGTTACGCGACTTCAAATATCAACTACCCCAAGAATTGATTGCCCAACATCCGCTCCAAGACCGCAGCGCCGCACGCCTCTTGGTTCTTAACCGGGTAACCCAGGAGATCTCACACTCCCGGTTCGGCCGTGTGATAGATTTCCTGAACGAAGACGACGTCTTGGTGCTGAATAACACCAAGGTCTTCAAGGCGCGACTGCACGGTCTGAAACAGACTGGTGGAAGTGTGGAAGTACTCTTGACCAGCAAGCAAGATAACGGAAAATGGCGAGCCCTGGTGTCGCACGCAAAACGGGTACGTGAGGGGACGAAAATCATATTCACCGAGCAGGTAAATGCTACAGTAGAAAAAAAAGAACCAGGGTCCTGTGCGATCCTCAAATTCAACGATGATGCAATGAAAGTCGCCGATGGATACGGTACGGTTCCTCTCCCCCCCTACATAAAACGGGAAGCCGTGGAAGAGGATGTAGCGGATTATCAAACGGTGTTCGCAAAAAATGTAGGCTCAGTCGCAGCACCAACGGCAGGACTGCACTTCACGGAACAGCTGCTCAATGACATCGGGCAAAAAGGAACTACTGTTTCCGAAATAACCCTGCACATCGGACCAGGTACTTTCAAACCGATAAGGACCGAGAACATCGAACAGCACAGGATGGAGGCCGAATTCTATGAGATTCCAGAAGTGACACAAGCGGCGATCAAACGCGCAACAAGGGTATTCGCCGTAGGCACATCAGTATGCCGCGCACTCGAGACGTATGCGCGAACCGGCAGGGCAAACGGCTGGGCCGATCTATTTATCCATCCCGGATATCGTTTCGCCCTCATCAATGGTCTCGTCACCAATTTTCACCTCCCTGGCTCGACCACACTGCTCTTGGTCTGCGCCCTTGCCGGCAGGGATTACATTTTCAAGGCTTACGCCGAAGCCATTAAAGAAAAATACCGTTTCCTCTCATACGGTGATGCCATGCTGATCATCTGAGCCAAAAATCAAGTATTATCTAAACACGGAATTCTGACTCCCCAATAATGAACAGTCAATCGAAAGGACACACGCAATGCCGGCACCGTGGCGATTGACAATGCGGAGACTCTATGTATAATAATCAGTATGCAGAAGGGGCTGGTTATTATCCCTACCTACAACGAGTCGGCAAATATCGAAAGAATAATCAACATCATCCTGGCCGTTTCACCCAAGCTGGAAATCCTCGTCATCGACGATAATTCGCCGGACAATACGGCGGATATCATCAGGAGAATGAAAAAGAAAAACCGACGCATCCATTTGAAGACCAGGTCGAGAAAAATGGGACTGGGCACTGCATATGTGATGGGCTTTGATTTTGCGTTGAAGAACGGATATGCTTTTGCCTTTGAGATGGATGCGGATTTCTCGCACGATCCGATCGAACTTCCGAATTTCATCAACCTGCTGAGTGAATATGATCTCATCATTGGTTCACGCTATGTTCAGGGTATAAGTGTTGTGAACTGGCCCATGAAGCGCTTACTGCTGTCCTATTTTGCGTGTTTCTTCGCACGTATCGTAACCGGGGTTCCGGTACGGGACCTGACCAGCGGTTTCAAGTGCTATTCACGGAGCGCGCTGGCGAAGATTGAATGGCAGAAATTCAAGGTCGACGGTTACGGGTTTCAAATACAAAGTGTATACTCCGTCTACAAAGCGGGATTGAAACTGAAGGAGATCCCAATTATTTTTGTCGAACGCAGGGCCGGAGAGTCAAAGATGTCCAAAAGGATAATATGGGAAGCATGGTGGCTTGTCTGGAAACTGCGGTTACTTTCGATATTCAACGGCAAACGGTACGTAAAAAAATAATCTGGAGGTAATTTCTTGATACAACTTATTCTATTCGTTTCGGCGATAGAAATACAGCCCGAGTACTACACTAACACCAACTACATATACGATTTTGCCGGACGCGACAGCATCATTTATTGTGCCACCAATGGAGGGTTGGTCGCCTACAACACAATGAATCATGGATTCAGCGTACTCACTAATACCGAAGGTCTTCAAAAGAACGAGCAAACATGTGTTGGACTGGATAGCACGGGCAATATCTGGGTGGGTAATTCGTTGGGCCTGGCCCTTGTCGACAAGGAAACTAGTGAGATACATGTGTATCCCGTCGAATGCCTCACCTGCACGAGAATCCAGAGAATCGAATGTCTGAGAGATAGTATTTATGTCGGCTCTTCGAACGGACTTCTTTTCATCGATACTAAAGGAACACCCCTGGACTTCTCTGACGACTCCCAGACAAAAGTATTTGATATCGATGTCCGCTCGATTGCCATTGATGACACTTCGATCTGGGTTGGTTCGGCAATGAACGGTGTCATACGCTATTCAAAGTACGGGCTGCAGCAACAAGCGACATATACAATCAACAACGGTCTTTTGGACAACGAAATCAACGTACTGGCATTGATCGAAGATCAATTGTATGTCGGAACGAACTCGGGTCTGAACCGTCTCGTTTCTGGCTACTTCGATACGTTACTCATCAACTATCAGGTAAATAGCCTGAGTCACAGGGGTGACTCAATCGTTCTCGGACTCGACCCTGATCAAAAGATCGCCTTCTTCTTTAATAATAGCATCTCCATAGTAAACAGCGGGCTCTCGTGGTACACGACAGTGCAATGTCTGCTCAATCTCGGAGACGAATTGTTCTGCGGCCTCGGCAACCGCTACACCCACAATTATTTCAGCGAAGGAATCGGCCACTTCGATACAGAAACAGGAAACTGGAATATTCGTAAGAACAGATGTCTGCCGTCGAATCACATTGCGGAAATAACGGCAAACGAGCACGGTGTATTCGTTGCGTGTGGACAGCGCGAGCAAAATAACGCATCAAGAGGGATCGGTTGGTTGAACAACCAGAACCAATGGATCAACTTCTCGGTGGATTCACTATTGCCGACGAATCGAGTCCACCGTGCCTCAACAGCACCTGACGGCAGAATCTGGTTCGGCTACAACACATTTCCGGACAGCGAGACGTCAGTAATGCTCAGCTGTTTTGACGCCCAACAACAAGAATTGAC
>JBFEPB010000047.1:0-7811 GCA_041550295.1 bacterium
AGTGCAAGGGCTGGGGGAGACCTATGAATGCCCGCTGCACTGGATGAGATTCTGCCCTGGCAACGAGATAGTCCGGTGCCCTGATCCCATTCCTATCGAGAAACACACGCTGCGCTGCAGAGATTCTTTCGGTAATGAATACATTTGTGTCGTCCGGCATTACGATCAGAACTCCCTTGGATACCGAGCATACGGTCAGGCAATTCACTGAGTGGGCGAGTGAGAACAGAAGAGCAATCACCATAACTGCCCACATGACACACTTCCTGATACGTTTCCATACCAGAAGGTAGAGCGGGAAAAGCAGTAATGGTGAAACACTCAAGTTCAACGCGGAAAAAGGCAGGCGCGCGAACAAACTTGACGATGCGATCAGTATATTTACAAGAATACCCGATGGAAATGCAATGATCCTCGCAAGGTCTAAGCATAGCCAGCCCACTGAAAAACAGAGCAGAAGCATGAAGATTATTGCCGACGCGAGCGGGATGACCACCAGATTTGCAATCACAGCGTAAGGGGACAACTTGTTGAAATAATATAATAGAAGAGGTGCAACAAAGACCTGTGCGGAAAAAGACACTGCCATCATCCGCAGTATTACCTTGCCAGAACGCCTGCGCACTGTTCGTATGTAACCATTCTCGATCCTGGGGAACAAATACAGGATGCCGTAAACGGCACCAAAAGACAGTTGAGCACCCACATCGAGCAAAAGCATCGGCTTGACGAGTAAAAAAGTAATAGCTGTTACGTTCACGATGTGTATACCGTCGACGTTTCGTTGAGATATAACAGCCAGGCCGAACAAGAATGCCATACCCGTTGCCCGACAGACACTGGGACGAAACCCTGTCACGCCTGCATAGAGAACCAGTCCACACACTACGATCGAGAACTTTGCCCGGTGACTCATCGGGATGAAAAGCAGTATGATCCCTATGAATGCACCGACAAAACCGACATGTAAACCTGATACTGCAAGGATGTGCAGTATGCCTGCCCGGTCAAAAACATCTCTCAATTCCCGGCCCAGGCGTCCACTGCCCCCTAGGGATAGACCACTGGCGACCGCGTATCCTTGTCCATCGAAGAAATCCAAGAGAAGCCGGTCGATGTAGACCCTGATCGGCCTTAACACCATCCCGAAAACATGTTCACCGTCCCTGGACTCGATTATCCTGCCGGTCAGCCTGGCGGGTCCGTACGCACGTCTAGCCGGCCTGAACCTTCCTCTTATTGTGAGACGCCTTCCGAGAAATGAACCACGCCGATAGGCGTAGTATTCAACCGGGAGCACGTAATCCACAGTGTCAGACAAAATTATCTTGTCGATGTTTATCCGCAGTCTTGAAAAATCTTCATAACATTCCTCACCAATCACGATGCCGGATACCGTAAGATATCTTTCTTCTAGCAACTTACTCTCCTGTGGACGGCTGAGATGCACATAGGCGGCGGCAAGCGACCAGACTGCCAGATACATGAACTGTCTTTTCCAGAATGATGCGATTATCGCGATGATAGTCACAACAATATGACACGGCACTGGCGTCTGGAACAGAACCTGGAATACTATCCCGGAGACCAACGACAACAATAAACCTGCGGCAAGTCTTTTTATTCTTTCCTCCCTCCTTAAGGGACGATTATCTTCACCTCACAAGAAAATGCAGCTACGACAATGAACACCAAGTGGCGGCATTCACCCTGCTCAAGGTAAGACACTCGCTTGGAAGTGTGTATGAGTTGTTATGTGCCGAAGGTTATTTTCGGGTAATTACTTTTCGTGATATATGAGACTATGGACCTTTTTTCTTGCTTTGCTGAGTGCGATGCGTGCCGCACCCGGATTTGATCCTGTGGCTTTCAGGCATGCATACATAAAATAATCGGCACCGATTGGATGGATAATAAAAAATGAGTCTTCGGTCAGCCAGATGAGTTCACGCGTATCGCCGAGTGCCAGATCTTCCCTTACCTCTTTCGCCACGAGCATTAGGGAGGATATCTCAGCATCATATGCGCTGACGTCAAAGTTTGCTTGTATGACGTGCTGAGCAACGGAGATCCCATCATATCCGACAATACTGGTATAACGGCAACCCGGAATCTTTTCCGCAGCTCTTTTTATCTCGTCCAGTAATTCATCAGTCACAAGTCCTCCCTGATCAAAAAACGAAAGCAGATACCATAGTCTGCGTGCTACACACGTTCCACATATTGACCTGTTTCGGTATTGACCCTGATCACATCACCGATAACAACAAACGGCGGTACCTGACAGACATGACCGCCCTCTAGTTTTGCCGGCTTCGATTGCGCCTGGGCAGTTGCATCCTTGATATATACCTGAGTTTCCATGACCTTGAGATCCACGTACTTAGGTAAGATAACGCCGAACGGCTTGCCTTCGTAGAATTCAACTTCAACGTGAATATTCGGTTTCAGGAACTCAACGTCGTCACCCAGCAGGTCTGCCCCCAACGCGATCTGCTCGTAAGTTTCTAAGTTCATAAAAACATATTTTTCATCAGCAAAATATATATATTCCATTCCTACCTTATCGATCTCTGCTTCTTCGACCCGGTCGCTCGATCTGAATCGCGCCTCGGTCGACAAACCGCTCTGCAAATTCCTAAGATTGCAGATAATCATGCCCCGCTTGTTGCCGGGTGTAATGTGGGTGACATTCAATACGACATGCGGGACGTCGCCTACTTTCATGAGCATACCTCGCCTGATCTGTGTCGCCTGTATCATAGTGCCTCGATCCGGTAGGTGCTAACGTCGACATCCTGATCGTCGATGATGATGTGTTGTTCCAGTAGCCTGCTTCTAATATAGTCGGCGAACTCATAGTCCTTTTGTTTCCTTAGCTTGTTTCTCACGTGAAGCAAGAGATCGATCACGACCGGACGAACATCACCCACAACCTTGCTCGTCAGGATATCCAAGCAGTCACCGGCCAATTCATCAAGCAATTCGCCCTTGCCCTGGTCCTCCAATCGCCTTTTCACATCCTTCAGGATCAGCAATATATCACTGTGCCGTTCTATAGAAGCTGCCCTATCCCTGGCGAATCCCAAAAGTGAAAAGTAGTACCCCACGCTGGCAGCGATCCTCACATCATCGGTCTCGTATCCCCTATTGATCAACTCGTATATTACACTCAACGCCTTTGAAGTGTTCAAATCATCGTTCATTGCTTCGGTGAATGCATCGAGCACCAGAGGTTCTGAGATCGCTTTGATCTCTCCATACTTGTTCGCAGCGTTATCCAAATAGGTTGTTATCGTTGACAGAGCAGCGCGCGCCTCCTCCAATCTCTCATCATCGTAGGCGAGCTGCTTACGGTAATGGCTCTTGAGCATGAACATGCGGATCACATTTGCCGAGTATTTCTGCAGCACCTCTTTTATCGGCGAATAGTGCCCGGTTGATTTTGACATTTTTTCGCCGGTGAGCGTTACCCAACCATTGTGCAGCCAGAACCGGGCAAATGGTTTACTCGTTGCTGCGCATGACTGAGCCAGCTCATTTTCATGATGGGGGAAAATAAGATCCTCGCCACCAGTATGGATGTCAAAGGTTTCGCCAAGATACTGCATCGACATTGCCGAGCACTCGATATGCCAACCAGGTCTTCCTTTGCCCCACGGGCTGAACCAATAGGGCTCACCTGGTTTTGCTGCCTTCCAGAGGGCAAAATCCAATGGATCGTCCTTCAATTCGGTGGGTGCGATCCTCGCGCCTGCCATCAGATCGTCAATGCTCTTTTTTGACAGCTTACCATAGTCAGGGAATTTACGGACACGGAAATATACATCCCCCTTTTTCTCGTAGGCAAATCCGTTTTCGACCAATTGTGAGACCAATTTGATTATCTCCTCCATATGTTGCGATGCTCTCGGATAAAAGGTCGCCTTCTTGATGTTCAATTGATCACAGGCCCACAGATACGTGTCAATGTTTTCCTGGGCGATCATGCGCCAGTCCTTATTATATTCTTTCTGTTTCTCAATTATCTTGTCGTCGACATCGGTAAAGTTCTCCAATGCCACGACACGATTGCCAAGGTGATCGAGCCAGCGCATCAGAACATCACGCACCAAAGCGGCACGTATGTGACCGACATGCGGCTCGCTCTGTACTGTCAAGCCGCACGTGTAGATCTTCACCGGGTCACCCAAAGGTTTGAATTCTTCTATTTTCCCGCTCATCGTGTTGTACAATCTAAGGGCCATCCTAACTCCTCAAGCATGCTGCGGCGGCGCTGATGCGCAACAAGGGATTCGAGGCATCCATGAGTCTGACAAAATGCTCCTTCTGATTCACGCCATCATGTCTAGCCAGGGCCTCGACCGCCTGCACTGCAACATTGACGTATTCATCGCTTGTGGCGTTCTTGAGCTGCTCATAAGCAGCTGGCACGTCATGCCTCGTCAGGACCTCAGCCGACCGTATCCGCACAAAAGGATCCTCGGATTTCAATGATCGCACCAGTGTCTGCACGCCTGATTCATCCTTAAGGATCAGAAGCGCCTCTGCAGCATCGACCCTCAATTCCGCAGTACCTTCCTGTAATAACCTTTTGAATAATCCGGCACGGGCAGTATCACGTAATTCTGCGAGGGCGATAATGCCCCTGCCCCATAGATCGGGCCGGAACTTTTTCAGTTCCTCCCCGATGAAATCGGCCATGCCTTCTTTCCCCAATTTACCCAACACCCTGGCAACTGCAATACGCACCTGTGGTTCGGGATCGCGTAGGCCCTGAAGCATGGTGTCTAGCACACCGAATTTCGCCAATCCAGCATAGGCAACTTCACGCACCTGTGCATGTTTATCATTCAAACCCTTCACAAGGATCGATCTTGCGCCTGTATCTATGCTCGCCGCAACGATCTGATAGGCAGCCTCGCGAACGGTTTGTTCAGGACTGGTGCATGATTTTACCACCTCCGGAGTCAGTTCTGCATAACCAGCTTCGTAAAGAGCATTGAGCGCATTCACCTGCAGCTCTTGATCATCCTGCCCGATGGTCTTGATCAGCAACTCCCTGCCCCGTGTATCTCCCAAATTCATTAGCGCTTTTGCCGCATTTATCCGGATAATGGGAGATGCATCCATCAGCCCCAGGTCAAGAATCCTCCTTGCTTTTGATTCGGGAGAAACACAAACCAATAGGCACAGGAAAATGACCACGAGTAATTTTCTCATCCTCGGTATTATACAGATTTTGCGAAACGAGTCAATAATTGCCAAATCCACACCGTTCTCCGTTTCTCAGTATCTCCGCTTCTCCTTATCTCTATGTCTCCCCTTCTCTATATCTCCCTGTCTTCGTTTCTTCGCAGGACCCTCAACTTGACAAAGCATATTTTCTGGCATAGAATGGACCTGGAGGTCTCATGAAGAAAACCAGGACCATTAAGAAGTATGCGTATCGACCTGTCTCTGCACCACACGGAACCAAGATGACATGCAAAGGCTGGCAGCAAGAAGCCGCCCTCCGGATGCTACAGAATAACCTTGATCCCGAAGTCGCTGAAAAACCTGAAGAACTAGTCGTCTATGGCGGCAGCGGCAAGGCCGCTCGCAACTGGGAATGTTACAACGCGATTGTAGATGCGCTGCGGATGTTGGATAACGACGAAACATTGCTTGTTCAGTCCGGAAAACCGGTCGGTATATTCCAGACTTTCGAGCACGCGCCCCGTGTGTTGATCGCAAACTCTTTGCTCGTACCGAATTGGGCTAACTGGGATTATTTCCGTAAACTCGAAGCACTTGGGCTGATAATGTATGGACAGATGACAGCGGGTTCATGGATCTACATCGGCACTCAGGGCATTATTCAAGGAACTTATGAGACCTTTGCCGCGTGTGCGCGGCAGCATTTTGGTGGTAGTTTGAAGGGAAAATGGGTACTGACTGGAGGCATGGGCGGGATGAGCGGTGCCCAGCCCCTGGCCGTGATAATGAACGAAGGAGTTGTCCTCGACGTCGAAGTTGACCCGGCACGCATTGAGAAGCGCGTCCAGCAGGGTTTCTGTGACGTCAAGGTTGATGACCTTGATAAAGCCCTTGCGCTTGTGTTCGAAGCAGTGGAGCATAAGAAACCGCGCTCGATCGGTCTTGTCGGTAACACGTCTGACATCGAACCCGAGCTGTTGAAAAGAAACGTCATACCCGACATCCTGACCGACCAGACCTCCGCGCATGATGAGTTGAACGGTTACGTACCGGGACGCATGAGTCTTGACGAAGCCAATGCATTGCGCGTCAGAAAGCCAGAAGAATATAAAAAGCGTGCGCTCGAATCGATCGCCAGACAAATGCAAGCAATGCTCGATATGCAGAAAAAAGGTGCGATAGCATTCGACTACGGCAACAACATACGCGGGCAGGCAAAAAGAGCAGGTGTGGAGAATCCTTTTGCCATCCCGGGTTTTGTGCCCGAGTATATCAGACCTTTATTCTGTCAGGGACGCGGACCATTTCGCTGGGCTGCCCTATCTGGTGATAGGCGCGACATACATCAGCTCGATGAAGTTGTTCTGAAAATGTTCGGCGAAGACCCTTCGGTGCGCAGATGGATAGAGCTTGCTCAGAAAAAGATACCCTTTCAGGGGTTACCGGCGCGCATAATGTGGCTCGGTTATGGCGAGCGCGACCGTTTTGGACTGGAGATAAACCGCTTGGTGAGGGAAAACAATATAAGTGGACCCATCGTGATCGGCCGCGATCATCTGGACACCGGCTCTGTAGCATCACCATACCGCGAAACCGAGGGTATGCTTGATGGTTCAGACGCAATAGCTGACTGGCCGATATTGAATGGGTTACTCAATGCGGTTTCCGGTGCATCGTGGGTCTCTGTGCATCATGGCGGCGGCGTTGGCATAGGTTATTCAATACACGCCGGACAGGTGCTGGCTTGTGACGGCACACCTGAAATGGACAGGCGAATCAAGAGAGTGCTGACCAATGACCCGGGGATCGGCATCGCGCGCCATTTTGATGCCGGTTATGACGAGGCGATCCGTTTTGCGCACGCAAAAGGCATCAAGATACCAATGAAAAGGGAAGAAAAAACGCGCCCTTGACTTTATCAGGCGGCTCGTTATAATTTGCTGGAGTCGAGACTTGGATATTATTCTCATTTCAGGCAGGGGAAACAAAACCGCAAATCTGCGTATCAGGAGCGCATATCTGATAATCATTGCGATCCTGTGCGTGATGATCATTTCTTTTTTTCTGTATAGCCTCACCAGTTACGCCAAGAAGGAAGTCGATCGCAGCCGTTTATCTCAAGTACTGAATGAGAATCGCGTCGTAAAGAAAGAGATCCAAAGAATCGAATCTGAAATATCTGGATTACAGACCCTTATCGACAGTCTCGCGATCTATGACAGTAAACTGCGCAGCTACGCTCCCCTTGAACCGATCAGCGGTGAACTACGTGACATGGGTGTCGGAGGCTACACACCCAACTTTGGCCGGGAGAACATGACTCCTGAGATCAAAGAAGACCTCACCACTGTTTCCGAGATGCTCGACAACTTCGTTGGCCGGGCACGCCTCCAGAAATCTAGTTACGCTGAATTGGCAGATTATCTTCGCGAGAAGGCATTCCTCAGGGATCATACACCCTCAATCATTCCGGTCCAGGGATGGATGATGCGCGGTTACGGCTATCAAGTTGATCCCTTCACAGGTCAGGTGAAGATGCACGAAGGTCTGGACATTGCTGCGCCGGCCGGCACACCTATTGTTTCTCCAGCGAACGGCACCGTAAGATATGC
>JBFEPB010000048.1:0-7750 GCA_041550295.1 bacterium
CCTTTGGGGGTGTAGCTCAGGCGGGAGAGCAGTGCGTTTGCAACGCACAGGCCAGCGGTTCGAGTCCGCTCACCTCCACTCGGGGAGGCACTAGTGCCTCCCCGAAATTTCAAATCCTAAACAATATCAAAACACTAATTTCCGAACACATCAAGAGCAGGACTGCTGCGCTATCCTTGCAAAGGGTAGATACAAATAATGAATGTGCTCGGCGGTTTACAGTCTCTTGAACACTCTCAGGAAATTGCCTGAGAGGATTCCTTGAATGTCCTTCCTATTGTATCCTTTTGCCAGGAGTTTTTTTTCAATATGCGTGATGCCTCCAGGCCCACGGATCACCGGATCATTTATGCCGTCAAAATCACTCCCGATCGCAACATATCTCACGCCGTATTTTTCACAAACATAATCGATGTGGTCAATGACGCCATGGCTACCAAGATGGTGCTTTGAGAAATTAACACCCACGACACCGCCGTGTTCACATATTGCTTTGATGGCTCGATCGGAAATGTTGCGCGAGAAAGAAGGATTCAGGGCCCTGACGCAGGAGTGTGAGGCAAGTACAGGATTCTCGCTCAACTGACAAACATCGAGTACGGTGCGGGTAGAAGCGTGGGACATATCAAGCATCACATCATATTCACGCAACTTCTTGATGTATGCCCGACCTTTCTTTGTCAATCCTTTTTTGTCATCATCAAGTGCAGAATGGGCAAGGCGATTAGAATTGTTCCAAGTTATGGTGAAGACTCTAATGCCCAACCCGTATAGTGCCTCCACCTGTTCGAAAACGTAATCATAAATATGCCCCCCCTCACCCCCCAGTAGGATATTTGTCCGACCCGGCAACATATCACGGTATTTCGTGATCGTATGCAGTTGCTTTTTCTCGCATGAGTATCTGACCGTTGAGGCGAGCATCTTGATCGCTTCAACAAAAGGATGTTGTGACTTTGGATAAACAAAATGAGCAAAGACCGCGCCAATATAGCCCTGTTTGTGCAAACGAGAAGGTCTTATGTGGCGGGTCTTGCCCTTTGCAAGATAATATGGTGTATCACAATGCAGATCAAAGACCCCATGTTGTTCTGTCTTCATTCCGCAGTCTTGTTCACAGTGAGCACGTCGAAAACGGTTCCGTCAGGTCTTATCGCCTGCATGGTTAGTTTCCTGCCATGTATTTGAACCAGGCAGAAATGATACGTAGCTTCGCCATGAGCGAGCCATTTACGATTCTGGACATCGTATAGCACTGCACTGCCGCCGCCGGTGATGATATAGATCACACCGTTGATCTTATCGGTTCGCTGATAATTGTGATCATGCCCGGCAAAGGCCATATCTACTTTGTACTCCTCAAACAGATCAGACCACGCTTCCCGGATGTGCAGACGGTCACCGTACCGGCCTGCCGAATAGGCAGGACGGTGAAACAGCACGAATAACCAATCGATGCCCTCATCTTGCCGCACCGCTTTCAGCCGATCCGCCAAATACTGTCTCTGAAATCCTTCAACATCCCCTTCCGTATTCAAGACGATGAACAATGCATTGCCATACGTGACCGAATAGGCATATTCTGTATCAGGCAAAGCAAAAAGTGTATCATAAGGCCAATACGGTCTTTCGTGATTACCCAAAGCCGGAAAGAGATGCTTATGCTGTAGCAGTGTGTCCTCGACATTGAAAAAAATGCGCCAGTTATCAGTATCATCACCATCCATGACCAGATCACCAGTATGGACCAGAAACTCAAAACCTAAAGACGCCATCTGGTCAATCACCGATTGATGGACTACTGAATCACCGCGCGTATCTCCAAAAATAACAAAAGCAAAGGAATCAGAATACTCGGGGAAAGTCCTGAACTCATTGACGCTACCCTGTGGCAGGACCTGATAGTAGTATTCAGTACCCGGTACAAGATCGTCGATCAGCACATGGTGATGATTGCGCTCGCCCGCGACGCAAATGGTGTCTTCCAGCGCCTTGGTCAAACCGAACGCTATCACCGAAGGTTCCTGGTCTTTTGTGTTCCAGTTAACGTAGATCGAGGTAGCCGGCGACGCGGTCGGCGTCAGATAAGGTTTACTGTTGAAGGGGCTGAACGCAAGGCCCGAAGAAAGTAGTACAAGATTCACAACCAGAAACATCTTTTTCATAGAATCGATTATATTGATATTTGCGGTTGCGTCAACACAACATATTGCCTGACAGCATTCACCGGACATTACGAGTCAATATGGTAATTGTTTTTATTCCGGATGCTCGCGGTTCGACCGCGTCCAGGAATACGCTGCCGTGGTCCGGTTGGTCTCAACACACGATGATTCGGTACAATATGACGAGGATGACAAAGGTGACAACGACCCCGACCCCAACGAAGCGGAAAGGTTTTGGATATTTCTTTCTCGGGATCAAACGTCTCACCTTGACTTCCTGTTTTTTCCTCCTGAAATCTAAACCCATATCTTCAGGTCTCCTCTTTCAACAGATTCCACAGTTCCCCCAACACTTCTTCCTGAACTCGCTCGATCTTTTTACGCGGACACGCAAAATTGTTGAACATGATAGAAAAACAGTAATATCGGCCATCAACATTCAAATAGCCGGAAAGGCACGAAACTGCGTCGAGGGTACCGGTCTTCGCCCTGAGCACGTCTTTGAAAGCACTGAACCTACCCGCAAGGGTTCCTTCACCTGGGCCAGGAAGCAGATCATAGAAAGTACCGAACAAATTTGAGTGGTACATGCGCCGCAAGACAAGCACGAGATCATAGGCTGATATGAGATTATGGCGCGAAAGGCCAGAACCATCATACAGAGAAACGAGAGTCGTATCAATGCCACACCGCCTTAAGAATTCCTTCATGATGGATACGCCGCTATGAAAACTGCCTTCCCTCAGATAGTGTGAACCCATTGACTTGAGCACCGCCTCAGCAAATAGGTTGATACTCTCAGAATTCAACTCTCTGACTATCTCTAACAATGGTTCTGAGACGACCGAATCGATGACCCGGTACAGAGAGCGCACCCAATTACTGCCCTGTTCGTCAATGGCAATACACCTCCCGCCGACCCGTATCCCCGATTCGGTCAACCGCTCCCTCAGGTATTCGCCGAAATACATTGTGGGATTCCTGACTGAAACCTCGATATCACGCGAGCGCAGATACCCGATGCCACCGCCGACGAAGATAGTGTTTGTCTCTGGCCTGCGGAAAATAATGATACTGTCTTCACCTGGTTTGGTGACCATTCTATTGATCAGTTTGACGTAACCGGTCGAGGGTTCCAGAGTGACCTTCGCGGGTTGTCCCAAACGTCCTGCCTCGATGTGTACATTGACCACATTGCGGTTGATCGAGAGTGCCGAGAGCTCGGCGGCATAACGCGCATCGAGGTAATGCCACGCCCAGCCGATCGGCAACCTCTCGTCCGTGAAATAAGAATCATCCAGGATTATATTGCCTTCAATGTGGCGTATCCCCTGATCCATTAATGCTCTCACGAATTGCTCAGCATCGTCCAACGAAAAATCCGGATCGCCTCCGCCAATAACGAGAATATCGCCCCGCAGTCGGCCGCCGCGGACCTCTCCGTCGATACCTAACCGGGTCTTGAACCGGAATTCCGGGCCGAGAAACATCAACGCCGCCGCACTCGTTATTATCTTTGCATTGGATGCCGGCACCAGGAGTTTCTGGCAATTGTGCGAGTAAATGACACTATCGCTTTCCAGGTCCAACACGATTACACCCGCATGCGCATGCTCCAGCCACGGCTGACCAAGAATGCTGTCAAAAGCAAGTGCTGAAAGTAAAAGGAGTAACATATTATGCAGGGATAACTATTGACGAGGATGTTTTTTCCACACGGTCATTTCTCGATGTTACCAAGGATTTTCTCCGCCTCATTATTTAGCCGTAGCGTCTGATCGCGGTGTAAAAGGACCAACTTTCTCGACCTTACAACCGCAACGTTTCACATTAAGATTTGCACCACATATCGGGCATAGTCCGGAGCAATCCTGCTTGCATATTGGAGTGATCGGCTGGGCAAGAATGATCGCCTCTCTGATACCCACGCTGAGATCGATATGCGGGCCGTGGTAATAGACCCTGTCCGCATCATGGGCTGCCAGCTCAACGTTCTCCATCTTCACGTAGGGATCCTCGCCCTCGATATAATCAAGACGCATCGTAACATCGAAATCACGAGCGAAATTACACAGGCAACGCATACAGGCATATTCAACGTGAAAGGTGACATGGAAATCTGCGCCGATTCCGGTCGCTATCTTTTGCAGGGTCACTGTGGCATTGATTTCACCGATCTGTGACCATTTGCCGCTTTTGATATTGAGTTCTGACACTCTGAGAGAATCATACTCGTAGATGTTCTCCGGATCGATGTTTTTTGTCTGAATCAAAAATTTCGCTCTGTCTATGTCTTCAACTCCTTCTTGCACGCTGCAGGAAACAGCACGTTATTGAGTATTAAACGGTACCCGGGTGAATTCCGGTGCAGATTAAGATCGGTCGGCGGGTCACCCACAAAATGTTGATAATCCTCCGGGTCATGACCGGCAAGGTATGTGAACGTACCCTTCCCATAGTCACCGTGCAGGTATTTCACCTCCTCAGTACCGACAACTTCACCGAGAACGAGCACGGCGACCTTTACGTTAGCCCTCCTGAATCCCGAACACTGACCGAGGAACTCCTTGACCAGCGAGGTATGATTCTGAACCAGCATGGTGGGAACCGGATCGAATTTTGCCGAAAAATCAAAAAGCGAAATGTAGGTATTAGGTCCTCTCCGGCTGGCTTCCTGCATAACATCGATGGTCGAATGTTCGTACACTAGCGGGTCGAGTACGACCTGAAAATTCTCAAACCCAAGGCATGCGGAAAAATCGAGTTTCTTGTTGGCCTGTTGATCGAATGGGTCGCCATCATAAATATCGTGGCATATATCAGTCTGCGCAGCAGCCAACGCAATCTCATAGGTATCGCAAGCCGAGCACATCGAAAAAACAAAACCGCCATTCGCAAGGTACTGCTTGATAGCAAGTGCGACAGCTAGTTTCAACCTGGAGACCTTGGTATATCCGAGCTGCTGTGCAAGTTCTTCATTCATGCGCACCTCTGCCTGGTACCAGTCGGTATTGCGCTGGCTTCCATAGAATTTGCCGTATTGTCCGGTAAAATCCTCATGATGCAAGTGAAGCCAATCATATTTCGGCAGAACTCCCTTCAGGACATCATCATCCCAGACCTGGTCATAGGGTATTCCTGCGTATTCGAGCGCGAGTGTAACCGCATCGTCCCAGGGCTCAAAGTTTTCGGGAATATAAACAGCGATTCTGGGTGCCTTTTCCAGCAGGATGGTCTCCATGTTGTTCTCTTCAATCGTCTGGTAAACCTGCAGAACGCCGGAAGCGGCTATTCTCTCCCAACGCACGCCGTTCACCGCACATTCTTTTTCCACTGTTTGGTCATACGCCATCATGAACGAACCACCCTTGTAATTAAGCAGCCATTCAACATCCAGTCCTCTGCCTATCGCCCGGTAGGCGATGCCGTATGCGCGTAAATGATCAGACTGTGACAAGTCCATTGGAATGAGTAACTTGTCTGCATACAACGAGAATACAACAGCGAAGATAAGAAGAGACCCCCTTCTCACTGATCTACTCCTCGTTCTCTTTGATGATTTTCATTATTTCTGCCGGCTCCTTGGCGTTCCGCAGCATCTCCCTCACCGGATGCTTGCGCAATAACCTGGACAGCTTTGCCAGAGCCATGATGTACTCTGATTTTTGGTTCTCGGGTGAAGCAATCAGGAAAATAATATAGGAAGGCTTGCCATCGATAGAAGAAAAATCTATGCCCTGGGGCGAACGGGCAAAAGCCAAAAGCAAGTCCTTGACCGCGTTTGTCCTTGCATGCGGTATCGCTATGCCGTCTCCGATCCCCGTCGATTCAAGATTCTCCCTTTTTGCCAGAGCTTTTATCAATTCCTTACCATCGGTTACCAATTTACTCTTGACCATATGCGCCACCAGTTCATCAATAGCGGCAAGCTTTTCCTTAGCCTTTATTTCCATCATTATTGCCTCTGATTTAAGATACTCCGAGATTTTTAATTGCATCAAACCTCCTCTTGTCCTATATGACGCAAATCATGTTTTCCATCACAACCCGATCACCGGTATCGGGGATGAAACGAATATCTTTTTTGACTCATCTTTCCTTTTTATCAACAATGCATCGATCCGGTAAGTATCAATGTAGCGCTTCAATATTTCCAACATGTTACCTTCCTCAAGATGAAGAGATGTCCAAACCCCGTTTTCGACCGCCTCATCCTCCACCAGATAGAGCAACTGCCAGCCATTCTCCTCGGTTCTGTCATAGACCACCTTTACCTTTTGATGACTGATACTCGCCAATCGCGATATTCGACTGGGTTCAATAACAAACAAAACGAATAACTTAGAACCGCAACTCTTACTGAACTGGACAGCAGTAGACAGGATCGTTTGATCCGTGTCACTGACCAGCATTAGTAATAGCCTCTTGAATTCGATCATTTATAATATATATCGTGAGACATCTACGTTGCGCACGATATCACCTAATTTCTCGTCAACATATGCCTGCGTAATCCTGACCCTCTCTACCGTGGCTGGTGCGCTGAACAACAAGTCTTCCAGTAATTTGGTCATGATCGTATGCAGCCGGCGGGCGCCTATGTTCTCGGTTGTTTCATTGACCTTGCCCGCAATCTGTGCTATTGCCTCGATGGCGTCTTCTGAAAATTCCAACTCCACCCCGTCACTCGCCAGTAATGCCACGTACTGTTTGATAAGCGAATTCTCCGGTTCCACAAGGATACGCCGGAAATCGTTTTCTGACAATGAAGAGAGTTCAACGCGGATGGGAAATCTCCCCTGCAATTCAGGGATAAGATCAGACGGTTTCTTGTTGTGAAAGGCACCCGCAGCAATGAAAAGTATGTGATTCGTCTTGATCATCCCGTACTTGGTCATAACATTTGATCCTTCAACGATCGGCAACAGATCCCGCTGCACTCCTTCCCTGGAAACATCCGGACCACCAGTAACGCCGCCACCGGCGATCTTGTCAATCTCATCAACGAAGATAATCCCTGAATTCTCAGCCCTCTGCCTTGCTTCATTTATCACCTCGTCCATATCGACCAGCTTCTCCGCCTCCTCGTTCTGCAGGTATCTGATCGCCTCCTTAACCGGCATTTTTCTCTTCTTCTTGCGTTTCGGCAATCTACCACCGAGTGCCTCTTCAACCGCCATCCCCAACTCCTCCATACCACCCTGACCGAAAACCTCAATGATGGGCACAACGCCATGTCGGGATACTTCCAGTTCGACGATACGTTCATCCAGCTTACCGGTGTGCAACATGCTACGCATTTTTTCTCTCGTATCTTGGGTCTTTTCGGCGGCTGCAGTTACCTCACCACTCCTGTCTGAACGCTGCGGCCCGGGAATCAGAATGTCAAGAATTCTCTCTTCAGCATATAGACGGGCCTTCTCTTCTACCGACTTTGTTTTTTCCTGACGCACTATATTAACCGATATCTCAACGAGGTCACGCACCATTGACTCAACGTCTCGGCCTACGTAACCAACCTCGGTAAAGCGCGAGGCCTCCACCTTCATGAATGGCGCGCGAGCCAAGCCGGCCAACCTCCGGGC
>JBFEPB010000049.1:0-7716 GCA_041550295.1 bacterium
CGCCTGAATGAAATTCTCTCCCTAGGACTGACTGTGAAACAGGTGAAGAGTATATTGAAAAAAATCAACATTCAGGTCACCGGGATGAAATCGCTTACGGCGAAGATACCCCATTACCGGCGCGATCTGCACATAGAAGAGGATATCTACGAGGAGGTCGCACGCGTCTACGGTTACATGAGAATTCCCGAGACCGAACCAAATAAATGGTCTGGTACTGCGCAGATCAACAAAGCACGCGTTCATGAAATGACCATGAGATACTACATGATCGGCCAGGGGTTCAATGAAACCTACAACCTTTCCTTAATGTCGGACAAGCTGCTCTCGCAGTTCGGCTATGAGCAGTTTGTGAAAATCAAGAATCCGCTCAACGAGCGGTTCAACGCACTTAGACCAACGCTGCTGTTCGGATTGTTGGATACTCTTAATTACAACTTGGCAAAAGGGAATAAATCCCTCAGGTTATTTGAACTGGGAAATGTACTTCTCTCCAAACCACCATATCAAGAACGCCGGCTCGCCGCAATATTGGGGGGCGACCGTAATCGCGATTTCTGGCAGCAGGGTAAAGATACACTAACCTACTATGACGCCAAGGGTATGGTGGAGAACATCTTCGAAATGCTACATGTGTATGAAGTTGGGTTCAAACAATTTTCAAGAAACGGATTCAAGAGAGGAGTCACAATTCACGTCTCGGGGAAAGAAATTGGCTTCGTGGGTTCCCTGGATGTCGAAGTGTGCAAGGAACCGTATCACTACTTTGAATTGGCATTGGAGCCACTGTGGAGCATGGTCGGGGATACGTTCTATATGCCTCCGCCCAGGTTTCCAGCCAACACCAGGGATCTGTCCTTCGAGACAGATGAGAAAGTACAAGTTCCCGATATGGTCGGAGTCATTTCCAAGGTCGGCGGACCGATTCTGGAACGCGTCGTACTGTTTGATTATTATAAAGGTGAAAACCTGAATCCCGACAAGAAAAGCTTAGGATTCCGTCTGCACTTCCGCGCGCCAGATCGCACCCTCACTGACAAGGAAGTGGATGTCTTTGTCGAGAGAATCACCGAAGAAGTGCTTAACCAGTTCAATGCAAGGCTAAGAAAAAAGGAGTAAAGTTGGACGAATTGACTAAGCTTGAAGAACGAATCGACAAGTTGGTTTCTCTGATCAACGAATTGAAGCAAAAAATCGAGGATCTGGAAGAAAGCAACGGTCGTTTACAGAGCAACAAACAAGAAGTAAAAAGACGGGTTGATGGCTTGATAGAAAAAGTTGATAATCTACTACTATAGGAGATACGTTGAAGAAGACTGAAGTCATTGTAAACATTTTCGGGAACGACTATCGCGTCATTTCCGATGATGTCGATACCGAACGAATAAAGGAAGTCGCAGAGATCGTCGATGCTAAAATGAAAGAAATACATCGTGAATTTCCGCTACCTTCGACAACCAAGATTGCCGTACTTGCTTGCTTGAATTTGGTCGATGACTATCTCCAGCGTGAGAATCAACTGAACAAGAAATTGTCCGATATGGATGAAAAGATCAGATCGCTGATCTTAAAGATAGACGAAGCTGTTCCTTAATTCGTTCCCTGCGGTGCCCGTGATAGGTATTAAGTCTTGAGCCAACACCCATCTTAAGGGAGCCAAGTTCGATCAGGGATCTTACCCGAAATCGACTGGCGCCCACCTTAACCTTGGGTTCAAAGACTTTTTACCACACGGCACCTGCGGGGAGCTTTAAAAAATTGCCTCCGGTGGAGGTAAGGAGTCTTTATGATTACCTATACTTTTATCGCACTCGCCATTCTGGTTCTGGCGATCGTTTCTGGAATTTTTTTATACCTACGTTTTGGAAAATCGAAATTGGCAAGTGCCTCAATCAAGGCTACCCGCATCATCGAAGAAGCACAGAGAGAAGCCGATAACAGCCGTAAGGCGGCGGAAATAGCCGCCAAGGAACACTGGTATCAGGAGAAGGTAAAGTTTGAAAAGGAAACAGTATCTCGGCGGAAGGAAATCGACCGGGCTGAGAAGAGACTTTCCGAAAAAGAAAGGGTTCTGGACAGACACGAGCATCTAATCGTCGATCGCGAAAAAGAGCTGATGACAATGCAACACGATCTTCAGAACAAGGAAAGAATAATTCATGCAAAATCCGAAAGATTAGACCAAATGATCCGCGAGCAGAATGAAGCATTGCAGAAGATCGCGAATCTTTCCAAAGAAGAGGCAAAGGCAATGCTCATGAGGAATCTCGAGGCCGAAGCCAAGCATGAAGCAGCATCTTTGATCAATCAGATAAAAGAAGACGCAAAAGCGAAGGCCGATGATAGCGCCCGCGAAGTGATCCTTCAGGTCATTCAACGATGTGCCACTGCGCACACTGCCGATACAACGATCTCTGTCGTACCGATCCCTTCGGATGAGATGAAGGGACGCATAATAGGGCGTGAAGGTAGGAACATCCGCGCCTTTGAGAATCTTACCGGTGTTGAGGTTGTGATCGATGATACACCAGAAATGATTTCACTATCCTGTTTTGATCCGATCCGGCGGGAAATAGCACGCATCTCCATGGAGAAGTTAATCACCGATGGCAGAATACACCCGTCAAGGATCGAGGACGTGGTGCAGAACGCCCGCAAAGAGATCGAAGGGATCATAAAAAATACCGGCGAGGAAGTCATCCTCGAACTCGGCATAATCGGCGTCGCGCCCGAGATAGTTAAGTATCTCGGCAAGATGAAGTACCGTACTAGCTACGGGCAGAATCTGCTGCAGCATTCCAAAGAAGTCGCTTCCCTGTCCGCACTGCTTGCGCAGGAATTAGGTCTTGATCAAACTACGGCGAAGCGCGCCGGACTCCTCCATGATCTGGGGAAGGTAGCAGATGGCACATTTGAGGGATCCCATGCTTATGTAGGATCCGATATTGCGTCGAAATTTGGAGAAGGAGAGTTGATCACCAATGCGATCGCCGCTCATCATGAAGAGGTAAAGCCCATATCGTCCTATGCGGCAATCGTTGAGATCGCAGATTCAATTTCCGGTTCCCGACCCGGCGCCAGGCGCGAGACGATCGAGGCCTATATAAAAAGACTGAATACACTAGAGGAACTTGCCTCTTCATTCGACGGGGTCGAAAGGGTCTTTGTCATCCAGGCCGGCCGTGAAATTCGCGTCATGGTGCATCCTGAAAAGATCTCCGATGTCGAGGCGGAAACCCTGGCGCATGATATCGCGCGTCGAATTGAGAAGGAAACGCAGTATCCCGGGCAAATAAAGGTCACGGTGATACGTGAAAAGAGGGTGGTGGAAACGGCGAAATAAACACCTTCACACAGAAACCAGGAGGGTAGGAAATTCAGACGTTGAGAAGGTACAGAGGCTGAGAAAAGACTGAAGATGAGATGATAAGAGCATGCGGAGTTGGGAAGTCGAATTAACGATATTAACGAGCTTAACGTTTCTTATCAAAAATCAAGCATCGAGTATCAAGTATCTTTATTTATACTCGAATAACGAACATAACGAAATTAACATTTCGTACTACATCAGTACACCCATCACATCCGCAGTAAGAAGAACAAGAAAATGCAGAATAATGCACGGCAGGAAACTGCGCGCCCGTAACGCAATAAGACCCAAGAATATGCCCGCAATAACTGCACCATAGGCCTCGAGCTGGGGTTTCCTGAAATGCGCGAGACCGAACGCTACCGACTGCACAAGCACACTCGCTCGACCAAGGCTCGGTTCAAGGCCGAACAGCATGAAACCGCGAAAGAAAAACTCCCAGCCAATCATATACCATAGCTGGACCAGTTGGTAGATAAAGAAATAACTCCAACCGTGTGTTGCCCTGCGGTACAACGGATACACGTCCTTGAGATTGGTGAATCTGAACGCAATGAACAAAATTACTAAGAACACTAGATAGAAAAACAATACGTCCCTTAGCCAAACCCGGGGGTTCCCAAGACCGATGCCGTAATCTCGCGGTGCGTGCGTGAATGCGAAAAAAAGCACGAATGGCGAAACCCCGTACAGCATTCCGACTACGAGCAGGCGCTCCATGAATGAGTCTCGGGGAAGCAGGAAGTGAGTACGCCGCATAAATATCGCCAACAACAGTATCGTCGTAGAGTACACCGCGATCAAAAGCGCCTCACGGTCAATATTCCTCAACTCAACAAAATATTCCTTGAGCAGCCGCAGCATGGTTTCATTATACACAGAGCAGCAGACTAATCAATAATGTATATACCACACACACATTGGATAATTACTGAGTTCTAAGCACGAAATCCGAATATCGAAATCCTGAACAATATCAAAATACGAAGCACTAATGACCAAAACTGACACATTGTCAAGAGATTGGATTTGAGAGGCTTAACACGGATGATTTGAGACTTAGGGTTGGGATTCTGAGATACAGAGACAGGGAGACACGGAGAACTGTAACGGCGGGGAATAACGCACGATGCTTAAGACATGCTTTGCTGCACCGGGAAAACGGAGAAACGGTGTACCGGAGAAGTGGAACGTTATTAACGATAATAACGATCTAAACGATCCTAACGTATTTTGGTAAATGCGCAATTCGAATCTCGCAATTTGAGGTAGTGCCTAATCCCTTGATTTCTGTTCTCGATTGCCTAAAATATCTCATGATTGTATTGCTGGTGGCGTTGCTCTTGACCCAACCGCCTCATGAAACAAACCCGGTAAGGATCGTCACCGGAACCTTCATCAAAGCATACCAGACATTGATCTCGCCATCTCAGGGTGACGTCTGCAATTTCACGCCTTCCTGTTCTCATTTTGCCAAACAATCGGTCGAGGCTCACGGGATCTTCTGGGGTTCGCTAATGGCATCAGACCGACTTCTCCGCTGCAATCCCTGGGCTCATCAATCGCTCTTTAAACACTACCGGGAGATAAAAGAAAACAAATTCCATGACCCGGTTCAGAACAACTTCATCCTCGCGCCGATCGAGGCAGACAAGAAGCGTGACTCGGCTGCGTATAATAAGCGGTAAGTAAAGAACCCTGGCAATGAATATCTTTACGCTCTTACTGATATTTCAAGGGGAAATGTTCGAACCCCAAAACATACAGAAATTTGCCGACCACCTCTACGCTCGAGAGGACTACGCAGCCGCCTTGAGCGAATACCGCCGCTATCTGTTCGTCGCCGATTCTGCTGAACAGTACGTCTACGAACGAATCGTCGATTGCTTGACCCGTTTGGAACGATACGGCGAAGCGATATCTGAAGCAGACAACATCAGGGATGATAACAAAAGGATTTTTACACTTGGTCTGGTCTATTTCGCAGCGGGCGAGATGGATTCCTCGCGTGCCTACTTGCAGTCGGTCGAAGTTCCGTATGAAAGCGACGCCCGGAGATTGATCGGCCTGGGGTATGCACACGAGTATGATTTCCGGAGCGCCGCCGAGTACTTGGTGCTCCCGGACAATCCCCCTGTCTATAAGCAGCCTCTATTAGGTGCTCTGTTTTCAATAGTGCCTGGCGGAGGCCACTTTTACACTGGGCGCGTTGGTGACGGAATTTACGCATTGTTTGCGGTCAGCACCGCGGCGCTGCTTTCTTACTACTATTATGACCGTGACGAAAGCGTCAAATTCGGGGTTTCCCTTGGCGCCGCAATACTACTCTATGCTGGCAATATATATGGTGGCATCAATGCGGTGCGTAATTACAACTATAATGTAAACGAAACATATTTTCAGCGGGTCGTTTTGGACAACCAGGACCGATAACGATGCACATACTCTTATTGCTATGCGCGCAGCTCGCGCTGGCTGATTCACTATATGCGCATGGCTACTATGATCCTGCCCGCATTGAGTACTTGCGCTGCTTCTTCTTCTATCCGCAAATGGAACACGAGATGCAACCAAGGTTACGGTATGCAATCTCGGTACTTGCAACCGACGAAACGAATGGCATTGCTCTATTGAACAACATTGTCAATGAGTTCCCGGATCTACCCGATACTGTAAAAAATGAAATCGCCGTGAAATACGTGGAGACGGGCAGATACTACCTGGCAATAGATCTTCTTCAAGAAGGAAAGGAGAAAAAACTTCTCGGCCTTGCCTATCTGCTGGATGGTCAATTATTCAACGCACGCAACACTTTTCTGAACGGCGGCAACTACGAATTGGCCGCGAAGGTCGAGGAATTCCTGATGCATCCAAATAAATCTGAGAAGACTGCGCTCCTGCTTTCTCTATTCCTACCGGGGTCAGGCCAAATATACGCGGGTGATCCGCAGCGCGGGATAATGGATTTCCTGGTTAACGCTGCTTCTGGTTACTTGTTATACAATGCACTCAGACAGAAAAAGTATGTCGATGCAAGTCTGATCTTCTTCTTTCTCATCAACCGATTCTATCTTGGGTCGTTGAACAATGCCCTGAAGGCCGCCTTTCAATGCAATCAAGAACAACGCAAGGCATGGCTGGATGCCTTATTAGAATCGCACTTCGACCGCATCGAGCCTCAAATTCCTTGAAAATCCACAGCAAGTCCGAACCAATCACACACATCCCTGGCAATGGTGCCATCACCGTAATCTTGTTGATTTATCGCTGTAATCTACGCAGTGGAGTTGCGGTCTTGACAACAATGGAGCAGTGTGTATAATAATATTACTAATAAATATCGCTTTTGCATGTGTTCCCGTGTATCGGGCCAGGGCCTATAGCTCAGTTGGTTAGAGCGCACGCCTGATAAGCGTGAGGTGAGTGGTTCGATTCCACTTAGGCCCATTGCCGGCGTGTTAGAGAAATCAGATCTCTTTCTAATCCCGGCACAATAGCGTTGTACCTATATTGGTACAACATAAAACCAAGAGAATGAGGGTGATCTAATCTAGCCCTTAATAGTGTAGAAAAAGGAGGAAACATGATTAGGATAGCAACACTACTGGGCGTAGTTGCTTGTCTCACGGTAATAGGCTGCCAGCCTCCAGAAGGCATGGCAGGTCCAACACAAGAGGATTTCGATGCGCTTAAGATGCAGGTAGAAACCCTACAAACTGATGTTGCTCAATTATATACTGCCATGGATTCACTAACCACGCGGTATAATGCTCACATCGAGAAATTCCACAAGGGCGGCACACCTGCTCCTGCAGCGCCACAACCGACCAAACCAACGAGAGTCGGCGGTAAATAACCATAAGGAGGAAGAATGAAGCAAATCTATAGAATACTGGCATTGGGTGCGCTATCACTGACCCTGGTTGTTCTGGTCGGATGCGAAGGCGAAGATGTCGGCAGCGCTCCACAAAACTTCACGTTAACAGCCTCGACCGACGGTCTGGAAGTCATCCTTGACTGGGAAGAACCGGCAGATGGTCAGCCCGACGGCTACATTGTCTATTTCCAGGAAGTCGGCACTACGGATTGGCTTATAGAAGCAGAGCTCGACGGCGATGTACTGACATACACACATGATCCCATGGAAATGACCGGCCGCTACTATGTGGCAGCAGATTGGGGCGGCACCGAATATGATTCAGATGTCGAAACCACGGTACCGGTCCATACTGCGTCTATGACTATTTATGAATTAGAGGCAGCGGGCAATGCCGGTTATGGTTGGGCGCTCACCAGTGACTTCACCGGCACCACTTATTCCATGGCCGATGAAGCAAACGCGGCTC
>JBFEPB010000050.1:0-7643 GCA_041550295.1 bacterium
GTCGACTTTTTCGGCAAGCACCTGCTGGGCGAATTTTCTCAGCTCGCTTTGCAGTAATGTGCATTCTTGACTCAACTTCATTTCGTCTCCCCCCTTGTTTTGGTGCCCATTTCCCTGGTTAATTCGATAGCGATCTGTGCTCTTTGTATTTGATTGGTTCCTTCATATATTTGCGTGATCTTTGCGTCACGGAGCATCTTCTCTACCCTGTATTCGCTCAGCAAACCGTACGGGCCAAGTAACTCTACAGCTTGGTTTGTCACTTTGACCGCGACGTCCGAAGGATATAGTTTGGCGAAAGATGCTTCCTTGGTGAAAGTCTTTGCCCCAGAATCGATCATTCTTGCGGCGGCATACACTAAGGCACGCGCCGCTTCCACCTCAGTTGCCATGTCGGCGATAGCTCGCTGTACATATTGGTTATTCAATAGATTCTTCTGGTGGGTAAACTCCAGGGCCGTTTCATATGCACCTTGGGCAATACCGAGGGCAATGGCGCCGACGCCGGGCCTGGCGCGGTCGAAATTTCGCATCGTGTATATGAATCCCATTCCTTCACGACCCATCAGATTTTCCGCCGGTATTCTGCAATCCTCAAAAACGAGTTCGGTCGTCGTTGACGCACGGATCCCCAGTTTGTCCTCCTCCTTACCCGAAGAGAACCCGGGAGTGTCTTTCTCAACGATGAAAGCCGAAATACCGCGCGCTCCCCTTGATTTGTCGGTCGATGCAAGTACGACATAAACATCAGAAAGGCCACCACTGGATATGAACTGCTTTACACCATTGAGGACATAGTGGCCGTTCTCCTTGCGCGCAGTGGTCTGCAGATTTGCAATATCGCTGCCTGCTTGGGCTTCTGTCAGGCCGAATGCGCACAGCAGTTCGCCGGTCGCGATCTTTGGCAGGTATTTTTTCTTCTGGTCGTCATTTCCGAAAAGTACTATGGGCCCGGAACCCAGGGCATTGACCGCGTAGGCCGTGGCTATGCCCGCACAAACCCTTGAGACCTCCTCACAGGCGATGCACATGTCCATGATTTTTGCACCCGTGCCGCCGTATTCCTGGGGGATGAAGATCTTCAGTAGCCCTTGCTTGCCCATCTCTTTTACGATCTCCATCGGGAATTCCGCGTTCTCATCTAATTCACAGTGAGCCGGTCTTGCCAGCGTTTCTGCAGCTAGGTGCGCTTTTTCCTTCAGTGTTTTTTCTTCATCAGTAAAGAAATATTCCATTGGACCACCCCCTTCAAGGCTCTTCACTACCATACTAAGCGGAAAACCGCACAGCATTGATTTTTGTTATCAACAGTTTATCCGACTTCATTTGGTATGTCAAGAAGAGTGGTCATGACTGCCACAATGTGGCTCTTGACAACCAGAAGGATATGGTTATCATTTTTCATGCTTTTAATCTTTTTGGTTCTTGCGAACCAGGTTGAGTTAAAAGCGTATGACACGCCAAATGATGACGGCTCGAGCATTACCCTGAATTGGCCGGAAGACACCTTATACAATAATTACACTATCTTCAGAGCAGTCGATCCCGAAGGAGAGTTCGAAAAGGTTGGTGAGATCGCCGATCGTACGTCCTATGTCGACACTAATGTAGCAGGCGGGCAAGATTACTACTACCAGATCGAAGCGCATGGCGCGGATGTTGCACAATCGTCCGGCGTTGTGGGTCCGGTCAGAGCCGTTTCCCATATATTCAACACCAGCCGGATCAATATTGCAGTATGCATCATCGTTCTTTTCGCGGCGATCATATACTACATCAGGCGGGCACGCCGCGGTGAGGCACTCTACATAAGGAAAATTCCAGGCATAACCGCAATGGAAGAAGCAATCGGCCGTGCCACGGAAATGGGCAAGCCTGTGTTGTACGTTCCCGGGATCATGGATATTGATGAACCCGAGACAATTGCCTCGATGAGCATTCTTGGACGTGTGGCCGAGAAGACCGCCGAATACGGCACGCCGCTCTATGTTCCGACCAGCAAGGCGATGGTGATGAGCATGGCGCAGCAGGTTGTAAAAGAAGCAGCGATTCGTGTGGGCAGGCCTGATTGGTTCAATATTGACAACGTCCGCTATCTGACCGATGATCAGTTCGGATATGTATCAGCCGTTGACGGGATAATGGTTAGGGAAAAACCGGCGACAAATTTTTACCTCGGCAAGTTCTATGCCGAATCCCTCATCCTTGCTGAAACCGGTTTCTCTACTGGCGCAATACAGATCGCGGGTACAGCATTGCCTGACCAGTTGCCGTTTTTCGTTGCGGCCTGTGACTATACATTGATCGGTGAGGAATTATATGCGGCGAGTGCATATCTTTCTCAGGAGCCGGTGCAGCTCGGTTCGCTCAAGGGACAGGATGTTGGCAAACTGATTTTCGTGATCGTGGTGATACTGGGCGTTCTCGATCGGATCATCGGGTTTGATGTTATGTATAATCTTTTCAGTACCGCTCAGCAATGAAACAAACATTGCCTCTGATAATTGTATTCGCCTTCGGTTTTTTTGTAATCATAGCATTTTTTATTCCACTGGGGGCATTTCAAAGTGCTTCTCAGACTTTCGAAACATGGTACACGGGTGTCCTTGCCTTTTTTGTCTTCATCGGCATTTTTAATATCGTCAAGGTGAATGCGAACAAGATCCAGCGGAGATTGAGCGACTGGCAATACAGCATCATTCTACTCCTTTTTCTGATACTGATGATGGGTGCGGGATTCATTGGCGGGCCAGAAGGAGGTCTTTTCAATTACCTGTTCGAGCACATGCAGATCCCGTTAGGAGCAACGATGTTCTCGCTACTTGCTTTTTTTGTTGCCTCCGCGGCTTTCCGGGCGTTCAGAGCACGTACACCCGAAGCAACACTGCTCTTGATCGCGGCGGTCATCGTGATGATCGGAAGGGTGCCTATCGGTTACTATATCTGGCGGGGGTTCCCGGGTGTGGTTGAATGGATAATGAATGTGCCGAACACCGCGGCGAAAAGAGGCATACTCTTTGGTGCTGATCTCGGGTTAATTTCGATGGCGCTGCGCGTGCTGCTCGGGATTGAGCGCAGCTACATGGGCAGGGGCGGTGAATAACGATAGAGGGCAATAGGGGGTAAAGGTCCTATGAATATTCTTGACCGAATATCCAGTATTGATCGGCGGATAATCTTCCTTCTTGTTGCCCTGGCTGTAATCATTCCGTTGCTTATTCCCCTTGGTCTGCCCGTGGATGTCAGCAAACCAGTGCGGGACGTCTACGATATGGTTGATTCGCTCCCGGAAAGGGCGATCGTGGTCGTCTCATGTGATTATGACCCGGGAAGCGAAGCTGAGCTTACGCCAGCGACTGTCGCCATCCTCGAACATTGTTTCAGGAAGAACCTGCGTGTGTACTTGATGGGGCTTTGGCCACCCGGCCCAGAACTCGGTAACCTGGCGCTGGAAGCGGTAGCACCGAAATACGAAAGAGTCTACGGTGTCGATTATATAAACATCGGTTACCGGCCTGGGGGTCCGGTGATGCTGGTGAGTCTCGGTCGAGACGTTGCGGATCTGGTGAGGGCAGACTATGCAGGTGTTCCGATCGATTCATTTCCGCTGGGACGCGCAGTGAAGTCGGCACGTGATATCGATCTTGTTGTGACACTTTCGGCCGGAGACCCGGGCGTACTACACTGGATCATCTACTTCAGTGCCCGTTATGGTACGCGGATCGCGGCGGCGACGACTGCGATCATGGCGCCACAGCAATATCCCTATCTAAGTTCTGGCCAGCTGGTAGGGCTCCTGGGTGGACTAAAGGGCGCCGCTGAGTATGAAACCCTGGTCGAAACGACTGGCCGGGCGACTGCGGGGATGGATTCGCAGTCGATCGTCCACCTGCTCTTGGTGATCTTCATTATTATGGGAAATATCATCTTGCTGTACGAGAAGAGAAGAAGATAATGGCGACCGAGATCGGTGTCTGGATTGCTGCGTTGCTCACGCTAGCGATATATTCATTTCTCTACAAAGACAATCCTCTATATAAGGTTGCCGAGAATATCTTTGTCGGGGTCTCGGCTGGATATTGGGCGGTCGTGCTGTGGTACAACTATGCCTGGCCCAATCTTTTTGAGCCATTGGTCGCGCAGGGTAATCTGATCAATTTAATACCGATCATTGTTGGGCTGATGATGTTTGCGCCCCTGATTCCGAAAATAAGCTGGCTCATCCGTATTCCGTTGACGTTCACCATGGGCGTGGCGATGGCGCTGGTTATTCTGCAGCGCATCCAAGGTGAGATATTCCCGCAGCTGCAGGCGACATTTCTGCCGTTGAGCGGCGTCAGCCTGGTGGAGGTAATTTCGAATTTCTTGATCATTTTCGGTGTTGTATCCACTCTGGTCTATTTCTATTTCTCAAAAGCACACAAGGGTGTGTTGGGGGTATTTGCCAAGTTAGGCATCTGGTTCATGATGGTCGCATTTGGCGCGTCATTTGGCTACACGGTAATGGCGCGTATTTCATTGCTTATTGGTCGCATCTATTTCCTACTTCATAACTGGTTACGGCTGATTTAGGTATGACCTTTGAAATTAGCCTCAAAGAGTTTAAACTAACCGACGTTCTACAGTTTCTTCTTTTCACAGAAAAAACCGGAGTGGTGCACGTGAGCGGCGAGCTCTCGGGCGACGTTTATTTCGCGGACGGGATTGTCGTACATGCCGAAGAGGAAACATGCGAGGGGATCGATGCTTTGTTCAACATGTCAATGATTACATCCGGCACGGCCGCGTTCGACCCTCATGTGCAAGCGCCCAAGAAGACGATATCCGAGGATGCAGGAAAGCTGGTTGATACGGTAGAGAAGCGGCGCGTTGAACTCCAGGCAATAAAGAAGAACCTTCCGCCTCTTGATTCGATCTGGGCAAAGGCAACAAAGGAACCCGAGTCGGCGGTTGCGCTACGCCGTACCGACTGGCAGGTTCTGGCAAAGATCGACGGAAAGAGAAGGATATCAGAAGTAATCACGGAGTCAAAACTGGGTGGGTATGAGGCAATGAAGACGGTTGTCTGGCTCAAAGATCAGGGGTTAATATACGAACCTGAGCAGGTGGCGCGGACCATGTCCATGATGACCAAGTATTTGAATTTATTCATGGCCGATTTTCAGAGGAACGGATTGATCTGGTTTAAACGCTGGAGCGGTAATAGTGAGGCGAACAAACGGATCGCGCGAGCGATCACAGTCAACGAGGAAACTCTAGTTGTGGATGTGGTGTCTGAATTGAACACGAGTGATATTGATTACTTCATAAGGAGCTTTGAGGATATCGCTTGTACAGACGGTCCCAAGATCTATGGTAAACTGTTGTTCAGGAAGAAATTCGATGATTTCAAGGCGAAGCTCGCAGAGCAGGACTAAACAATGGATATGCTCGACAGGATGAGCGGTGTGATCGGTTATGTTACGGTAAGTGCCGATGACGGTAAGGTCGAGGAGGTAAAGGGGTCATCCGCCAACGCGCTATCCGATCTGACTGCCTATTTCTCTTCGGCAGGTGAAGTGATCAGGAACAGCTTTGAGATGGGTGCGCTAAAATATATTTCACTTGTCTACGGGAATAACCGGCTTGTCATTGTTCCTTATCATGATAAATATCTGGGCATAGAAACCGAGCGCGGACATGACCCGTACGCCCTTGTTCAGCAATTGGGCAGTCCTCATTACCCTGCAAAGGAAGTCGCGGATGTTCCCAGGGCGCTCAGTTCAAAAATGGCACAGATCAATCTATTGATCAAAGAGTTTGGAAGCACGTCTGACATGGGACACTGGGCTGAACTCCTTAATCAGAGCCTGGGTGTCCTGGGTCGAGATATTGCACCCTTCCTGGCCATTATCGAGGGCAGTCTTGTTTTCAAGGATAGTCCGCCTCCGGAAAGGGAAGAAGATTTCTCAAAGGGGTTACGTTATGTCGTTGATTTCCTGGTGAAAAGGGCGGTCGAGGAAATGGGTTCATCGCAGGCTCGGGCCAAAGTGCAGAATGTCATCGAGCGCATGAGGTGATGGTGAAAAAGGCTTTGTTGAATGGCGCTGCTGAGAAAGGATTGCCTATGCCCTTTGCGGCTTCGATTTCGGGTGATGCGCTGGCTTCTGATGCCGCGGTCGCGTACCGCGAGCAGATCGGTCAGATGGCGATGGTGATTTTCGAAACGTTGAAGGCGCTCGGCGAAGTGAAGATCGAGAAGATTGAGATAAGAGGTGATAGAAAAAGTATCATCATCAAATTGAATGAAGATGGCCTGTTCGGCAGCATCATCGAGCCTGCAGACGATATTACACATCCGGAGTTGTGGAATTTGTTGGATGGGTTACGTATGAAACCGGCGGCCACACCGGCGGAAAGAAGGGTCGCCCTGGTGGATCCGGTTGTGCTCGACAAGATCAAGACAATTCTCGGCGAGTACGTTGGCGATTTTACCGACCGTATTTTTCAGAATCAGTTAAAGAATCAAAACATAAAAGTCGAAGAATTACATGCTGAAGATGTCAGGCGCATAATTCTGGCATTGAGCAAGGCGACGAGTATGATCGTCGGTCGTTCCAAGGGTCGCGAGCTATCAAAGCGGCTGACCGAATTGGTGAAGTAATGGGCGATCTTAGATTAGCACTGGTCAGAATCAAGGAGGATGGATGACTTTGTTCCTCGTGACGGCACCATTTGGGATAGAACCAGCACACTATCATACACTCGCGGTCATTCCCAATTATTTGTTGATTCTCGGTGCCGTACTACTCTGGTTTGCATTTGTGTTGCTCGCCGTTATTGCCCGTCGTTATGAGATCGTTCTTGGTGAGCGTACCGACTGGCAGTTCATGGTGGTCGCTCCGACCGGGATCCTCGCTTTTGCCGTTTTTCAATTCATCTACTGCGGTATTTCCGGGAACATGATGCTACCTAAAGGCGGGATAAACTATCTTGCGTACCTATCATTCCTGGTTTCTGGTAGCCTATCATTGCTCGCAAATTATAGGTTTTACCGGGTAACAAAAGGACGGTAGATCATGAAGGCCGATTTACCTGCTGAATTCGTTTTCGTTCTTGCGGTCATGTTGACGGTTGGGTCACTCCTGCTCTACGGCATGATCATCAAGCGGCTCTTGAGATTGATCAAGGCCAAGCATATCTGGGTATTCCCCCTGGTGGCAGGTGTGCTGCTGTTGATGCTGGCCGCAGTCCATGTCTATCGCGTGCTTTTTTATTTCCCCTTGCTTGGTACCGCTGGGCCGGGTGATTTATTCGAGTTGATCATAGGTTCTCTGAGTCTATCCAGGGTTGAGAGTTTCTTATTTCTGGGAGCAGGAATCTTCGCGCTCGCCGGGGGACTTTCGTATTACCTTAGCAGCTCAAAATAATGCCCTGAGTGATACCGGCGAAGGGTGATTTGCCTAAGTTTTCGTGCTTGACAATCAAGTGATTCTTAACTATAATTTGCGGGTTTGCTGGTGGTGATTCCAGCGAGCGAGGATTATCACAAACCCGAAAAGAAAGGAGGAAAAACATGATAAGGGAGTTTCAATTGGGGGCAGAAGGTGGTGGCGGAGTTGTGATGTGGTTTCTAATGATCTGCGCTGTTTTGGGAGTAGCAA
>JBFEPB010000051.1:0-7632 GCA_041550295.1 bacterium
AACCGGGAGAAGGGACACCGCCTGGAATTCTACCTCATGCTATTCTTGATCGTCGGATCTGGTGTGGGCGTGGCTTTGTCTTTCAATCTATTACTGATATACATACTATGGGAGATATCTACTTTTGCGATATGGCGAGCGGTCGCCTACTATCGGGGAGGTGATCAGATTTCTGCCGGTTCCCTCACTTTCTTGATCAATTTCGCATCGGCGACCATGATGTTGGTGGGATTCTCAATACTATATATCGATAATGGCACGTTCAACCTGGCGGGCATCGGTTATATAAATGACACCGCAGCGATATTGATAATGATCGGAATCCTGACCAAGTCAGTTACCATTCCCTTGCATATCTGGCTAACACCTGCCTACAACGCGATACCTTCGGCGATCGGAGCCTGTCTGGCAGGCATCGCCGAAAACCTGGGTGCTGTATTGTTTCTGCGCCTCTTCACTATGGGCAGCTACGCTGCGCCGGGGTTCTTCAGCACCGTTGCCTGGATGGCTATTATTTCCAGCATTATTGGTGGAGGAGTCGCGCTGCGGGTGAACAAGCTCCGTAGCCTGCTGGCGTTTTCGACGATCAGCCAGTTGGGATTTGTCATGCTTGCCTTTGCCGTGGGTGGGACCTATGGTATTCTTGGCGGTGTTCTGTATATCGCCGCACATGCACTTGCGAAATCTGGACTGTTCTATGGTGTCGGTGTGATCGAAGATGCTACGGGTGAAGATGACATGAGAAATGTCGCCTGTCTGCTCAGGTTGTCACCAGCCCTAGGTGTTGCCATGGCGATGTTAGTGGGTTCGATCGTTGGTTTCTTCCCAATGATCGGATTTTTTTCAAAGCTAACTGTGGTAATAGGAGCGGTTGAGAAAAACGCTTATTTCGGCATAGGAGCAATCGTGGCAGCGATTTTCACCCTGCTCTACAACACCAGATTCTACCACGAACTTTTCTTTGGCGACCGGTGTGATGTCTATAAATTACGCGCCAAGCGGCCGAGTTATACTGGCGTTGCACTGACCTTTATCCTGGCTATCGTTTCTCTGCTCCTCGGTATATTCTTCTACCAGCCGGTTAATTATCTGACCACAGGGGGATTGTAGAAATGAATGAGATATATTATGTCATAGTTGTCCCGATATTTTTTGGGCTGCTCGGGTTTCTCATCAATCGCTTGCGCACTGAGTTTGATCTTGTTGCTTTTCTCTTAACGCTCTTCTACGCAATAAAAATATTCATTGCTACCAGGACTCAGATAATATCCTACAATGTTGCCTCGATTATTGGCATTGATTTCAGATTCTATGCTGACAGCCTGTCCGGGTTCATAGTACTCTTTAACGCAATTTTCGCCATCTTGATCTGGCTCTATTCCCTGAGGGCAATGTCAAAAATGCCGCGAGAGAGGGTGTACTATTTGTACATCGCTCTAACCCTTTCCGCCGCGAATGGCGTCGTTCTTAGCGGCAACATGTTATTCCTGCTTCTGTTCTGGAACGTGCTTGTGTTCTCGCTGTATGGCTTGCTGCAGGTGGGTAAGGTATACAGCTCACCGGCAGCACGAAAGGCAATAACGATCATCGGTGTGTCAGACTACATTATGATGCTTGGCATTGTAATGTTCCTGGTCAGAACCGGTAACCTGAACGTCCCTCTGGAGACAAAAGTCCTGTTCGCAGATGGCTGGTTGGTTGTATCATACCTGATGGTCTTGGTCGGCGTGCTTGCTAAACTGGGTACGGTTCCATTGCATACGTGGATTCCCGAGTCGGCAAAGGTTGTTCCGGCCTCGACTCTTGCATTCATACCGGGGAGTCTGGATAAACTGCTTGGTTTCTATGTTCTGATGAGACTTTCGTACCACATTTTCGATATCAGTAACTACGTTCCGCTGCAGCTTACCTTGATGATAATCGGCTCGGTGACGATCATTTTTATGGCATTAATGGCATTGTGGCAGAAAGATGCGCAGAGGTTGCTGGCATTCTCTACTGTCTCGCAGGCCGGATACATGGTGCTGGGGGTCGGTACGGGCATGCCCATTGCGATCGCCGGCGCGTTGTTCCATATGTTGAACAATATCCTCTATAAATCGGCGCTTTTCCTCTCGACCGGTTCGGTCGAGTACCGGACGAAGACTACGGATCTTGATTCATTGGGTGGTTTGGGCGTGAAGATGCCGCTCACGCTATTTACATTCGTTATCGCGGCTCTCGCTTTGTCCGGCGTCCCACCTCTGAACGGTTTCTATTCCAAGTGGATGATATACCAAGGAATAATCGAAATGGCAGACCGGATCAATATATGGTACATATTCCTCATTTGCGCCATGTTCGGCAGTATATTGACCCTCGCCTACAATCTTAAGCTCATTCATTCGATATTCCTCGGCGAGCGGCCAAAAGAGTTGAGCAAGGTGCGTGAAGCACGTTTCGAGATGGTGGTTCCGGCACTGTTCCTTGTGCTCGGGTGTATCGCGTTCGGTATCTTTGCGCAGGCGCTGCCTCTCAAGTATCTCATATTGCCAAGCCTGGGATATGGTGTTGGCGAGTTGGGCTTCTGGTCGCCTACCCTTGCCACGATATTGATCATCGTAGGTATAATTATCGGTCTTATTATTTATCTGCTGGGTACGGCAATGAAGCCAAGACGAACACGCGTATTTGTCGGAGGTGAAGTATTAGAAGAGGAAGCGGCAAGGATAACCGGACCGAATTTCTACTCCTCTATTGAGAGTGTCGAAATGCTCAAGAAGACATATGATTTCGGTGAGGGCGGGGCTTTTGATTTTTATAATTACCTGCGCGGTGCGGCAAATGGCATTGCGATACTCTCCAAAGATGTTATCGATAGCATAATTGCCTCCGCGTACAGAATAGTTGGAAGAATAGTGCAGATGATAGGAAATTTGACTTCTCTGCTGCATACAGGTGAATTGTACACTTATGTGGGTTGGATTTTTCTCGGCGGTATTGTGATTCTGCTGTTTTTGGTCTTGTGACGGGAGGCGTGAATGATTGAACTCTATCTGTTTCTAATTTTCATGATAATCGCAGCTTTTGTTGCCACAGAAATAAAAGATCTCCTGGCCGCGGTGATTTCGTTGGGTGCGGTTGGTTTCGCAGTGGCGATCATGTTCATACTCGTTCAAGCTCCAGACCTTGCGATCGTGCAGATCGTTGTTGAAGTTGTGACAATCGTCGTTTTTGTTGCTGTGATCTTTCGGACCACGCACGTCGATGAAACCATAGGCAAGAAGATGACCGGCCCTCATGTCTTCTCGACCGTGTGTTTCTCGTTTTTCGCAGTCTTTTTTGTCATTGCGGTCGTCAGTGCGCTACGGGAACTACCGGCATTCGGTAATGCTACCATGAAAGTGGCCGGCGAATATATAAGGCTCGGATTGCCGAGAGCAGGCGGCGCTAACCTCGTTGCAGATGTAATATTGGATTTTAGGGCGCTCGATACGCTCGGTGAAGCGACTGTACTATTTACCTCTGTGGTAGGCGTGGTGGCTTTGATTCGCGGTGTCGGGAGGAAGAAATGAAGGGTATGAGTCTTATTGTGAGATCGATTACCACCGTTATCATTGGCTTCATTTTCATCTATGGAATATACATCATTCTTCACGGGCATTTGACTCCTGGCGGTGGTTTTGCCGGCGGAGTGATCGTCGCGGGCGCCCTTATCCTGAGGATCCTAGCTTTTGGAAGCGAACCCGCGGATGAGAAGAAATCGGAAAACAGGGCTTCGATGTTCGAGAGCATTGGTGCTTTATTATTTATCGGAATCGCAGTTGCCGGTTTGGTTTTCGCCGGGACGTTCTTCCTTAATTTCGTACCAAAGGGTACTCCGCTGAATTTGTTGAGCGCCGGGATCATTCCGTACTGCAACATTGCAATCGGGATCAAGGTTGGTGCAGGTTTGTTTTCAATTTTCCTGTCTCTTGCGGCTATCAAGTATGTCATAAAGGACTGAGGAGAGGTATCATATGATTATATTCCTGAGTTGTATTATTCTATTCTTGATTGGTCTGTACGCGATTGTCACCAAACGCAACTTGATAAAGATCGTGATCGGCTTTGCGCTTATTGAATACGCGGTCAACCTTCTTTTTGCGCTCGTCGGCTTTCGATTCGGGATGTTAGCACCCATCATCACGCGGGTCGATGCACCGCACAGATTTGTCGATCCGATTCCACAAGCACTTGTGCTGACCGCAATCGTTATCGCCCTCGGGACGACCGCTTTGATGTTAACCGTTGCGTTGCGAATCTATGATCGATATAAGACCTTTGATATTGGCGAGATCAGGAAGCTGAAAGGATAAGGAGGCGAGTGTGACGTTTATTCCGTTATTTTTTGCCATACCGTTGGCAGCTGCTTTCATCATTCCGATTCTTGGGAAGATCGCTAAATCCTTGATATGGATTTTTGTGACGCTGGTTTCGTTCAGTCTTTTCGTTCTCGCCCTCTACGGAACAGCGGTTACCCAGCAGTATCCGATGATTGTCTACGAAATGGGCAATTGGCCGCCACCACTTGGGATCGTCATGGCTTTTGATTCTCTCTCGGCTTTCATGGTCCTCGTCATATCAGTGGTGGTTTTTGCTGGTAGCATTTTCTCGTTGCGTTACATGTCCCACTACACCGGACAGTGGAAATTCTACACATTGTACATGTTGATCACAGCTGGCATGATGGGTGTTTCGATTACTGGTGACCTCTTCAATATGTTCGTATTCCTTGAGATCGCGGCGATCTCCTCTTACGCGCTCGTAGCATTCGGAGTGGATGCCGAGGAGTTGGAGGCATCGTTCAAATACATGGTTATGGGGGAGGTCGGAGGTTTGACCTTTCTGTTGTCGATTGCCTTGCTATATGCAAAAACCTCGACGCTCAATCTTGCCGATATGGCAAACACACTGCAGATGGTCGGACATACACCGTTTTTCTGGCTGGTCGTGGGCATGCTGCTTTTTGCGTTTTCGATCAAGGCTGCATTCGTTCCGTTTCATTCGTGGTTGCCGGATGCGCATCCGGCGGCACCCGCGCCGATATCAAGCCTCCTGTCCGGAATTTTCATCAAGGTGCTCGGTATTTACACGACCGCACGTTTGGTTTTCAATGTCTTTGGGTTGAGTCGGGCCAATGATCCGGTTTTCTTCAATGTTCTCATTGGCCTAGGAGTTCTGTCCATCGTATTTGCTGGCGTAACCGCTCTCAGTCAGCGGGATTACAAGAGATTGCTTGGCTATTCTAGTGTTTCCCAGGTAGGGTATATAATGCTGGGATTCGGTATCGGCAACTACTACGGTGTTGCAGGCGCCATTTTCTACATACTTGCCCACGCACTCGGAAAGGGGCTGTTGTTCTTGACATCTGGCTCGGTCGTCAACGCCACGGGAACCCGCGACCTGACCAAACTTGCCGGGCTGGGCGAGAAAATGTCAACAACGGCATGGAGCTTCCGGTTCGGTGGTATGTCCTTGATCGGGCTGCCGCCGCTGGTTGGTTTCTTTGCCAAGTATCTGATTGTGTTGGGGGCGTTGAAATCCGGTTTCTGGTGGTTGGCGATTCTGGCTATCGCCTTGAGCGTACTGACGTTGGCTTATCTCCTGAAGATCGAGAATAATGTCTTCATGAAAAAAGGAAGAGCTCAGGCGAGCAAAGCTCCATTCACGATGCGTATTGCAATGGTCTTCCTTGTGGTTTTGATTATTCTTTTCGGCATCGGTTTTCAACAAGTTATCGATTTTCTAGTCGGTCCTGCCGCCAATGCGCTGCTGAGAGGTATAGAATATGCTAATCTCGTATTCGGGTCCGCCGGTACGAATTTTTAGGGAGGTCAAATGAGATACGTGATCTATTTTATCATTGCATCCTGTTTTTGGCTTCTTCTTACCCTGAGTGTGAAGATCGACCATTTGATCGCCGGAGCTATTGTTGTTTTGATCGGAACCATCCTATTCGGGGGTTACTTCACTGACCGGCCGGTCAAGTTTCTGCAACCTCACAGGATCTTTTGGCTTGTGATCTACGTGCCAATATTCTTGTGGTATATGGTTAAAGCCAATATCGACGTTGCCTATCGCGTGCTACATCCTGAGAGACCCATCAAGCCAGGCATTGTGAAAATAAAGACCATACTGAAAACCGATATCGCGAAAGTATTTCTAGCCAATTCGATCACCTTGACGCCGGGAACCATGACTTGCGACATTGATGGGGATCATCTGTATATTCATTGGATCTGGGTGCAGTCGCCCGAGTTGGAACAAGCATCGAAAATTATCGCTTCACGTTTTGAAGTATTCTTAAGGAGGATATTCGAATGAGTGTGTTGGTGAGTATTCTAGCAATTGGCGGGTTTCTCTGCCTTTTCAGGATATATCAGGGTCCTTCTATTTCAGACCGTGCAGTCGGCGTAGATATCATGGGCATACTATTTGTCGGGATCACGGGATTGAGCGCCCTATTCTATGACTTGCCATACCTGATCGACCTCTCCATCTCGTTAGCATTGTTCAGCTTCATCGGCACTATTGCTCTTGCAAAGTATCTGGAGAAAAGGAGTCTCGATGATTAGCACGATTGGATGGATCGTAATTTGGGTCGGCGTGTTGTTTGACCTCTTGGGTGCAATAGGCCTTATCCGATTTCCTGATGTATATAACCGTCTTCAGGCGTCCACGAAATGTGTAACCCTTGGCACGATCGGTATCATGATAGGTATTTTTCTAATCAAGGGATTCAGTCCGATGGGCATAAAGGCATTGATATGCGGCGCGGTACTGCTGCTGACCAGTCCCGTGGCTGCACATGCTTTGATGCGGGGTTCGCTGCATTTCGGTACAAAAATGTGGAAGGGCACGATTCTCGACCAATACGGTAAGGATAAGCTCGGCGGTGAACAGATTGAAGAGGAGGAAAAATAAATGCGCAAACCTAAGCTAAGAGAGCTCGGCGAAGCAATAAGAGCAATATTCAAGGGTCCTTATACATCCAGATTTCCTTTCAAACCTTCTCCGGCGGCGCCCACGTTCCGCGGTAAGGTCGAGTTCAATTCTGACAAGTGTATTTTGTGCGGTGCATGTGTTGAGGTGTGTATGGCAAATGCGCGCGCGCAGAATGATGATCTCACAAAGGGTGTAAGGCACGAGATATACTATCCGCAGAAGTGTGTCTACTGTGGTCAGTGCGTTTCCTATTGTACTACAAAAGAAGGGATCAAACACACACAGGAATATGATCTTGCTCAGATCACAAAAGAAGACTATGCCGAAGAGGTCGAGAAAGAACTTATTTTCTGCGAACGTTGCGGTGAAGTGATCACGACGAGAGCCCATCTACTGTGGATCGCGAGGCGTGTCGGTGAATTGGCGTATGCCAATCCCAATCTTTTTCTGGTTTTATCTCAGGAATACGGTGAGGAATCGATACCGAAAAATCCAGACATACCGCCATATCGCAGTGAACATTTGAGATATTTGTGTCCACAGTGCCGGCGTTCAGTCTATCTGCACGAGGTCTGGGGATACTAGTGCATGAAATTATAAATCCGAAGCACTAAATACTAAACAAATTCGCATTTTGCACTTCGCAATTCGAAATTTTTTTGTAAC
>JBFEPB010000052.1:0-7615 GCA_041550295.1 bacterium
AACGACGATCACCAGGATCGTTATCAGTATCTCTCCAACCAGCGCATCCCTCAGAGTATTTGTCACGCGACCGATCAATTCGCTGCGATCATAGAACGGAACGATACGCACACCGGCCGGCAAACCAAGATTCAGTTCCCGTATTTTCTCCTTCACCCCCCTGATGACCGTTGACGGATTGGCGCCATGCCGCATAACCACAACCCCTCCGGTAACTTCAACCCCTGCCCGATCCAGCGCACCCCTTCTGAAATCCGGACCAATCACGACCTTGCCAATATCCCGGACAAAAACAGGGACGCCCTCGTGTACGGTTACTGCGATGTTCTCAAGAGCCGGAAGTCCTTTAATGAATCCGATACCCCTTATGATGAACTCTACCGCGCCCGTCTCAAACACCTTTGCTCCAACATCGATGTTGGACCGCCTGACCGCGTTTATCACATCCATCACCGTCAAACCGTAGTGACTCAGCCGGTAGGGATCTACATCTATTTGATACTGTTTAACATAGCCACCGACCGAGGCCACTTCTGACACACCGCTCACCGCGTTCAGTCCGTAGCGGACATACCAATCCTGGATGCTGCGCAATTCACCCAGGTCGTAGGTCGAGGGTATTAGCCGCTCTCCGTTCACCGGGCATCGGCCCGGATCCTTGAAAGATTCCTGCGGATGATCAGGGCAATAGTAGCCGTTCTCAACCGTATACCAGAACACCTGGCCAACGGCAGTAGCATCGGGGCCGAGTGTGACCTTTGTATCAACCGGCAGATCGGCCGTCGCAAAATTAAGCCTCTCGAGTACCCTGGTTCGCGCCCAGTAGAAATCCACACCTTCCTTGAATATGAGATTGACCAAACCAAATCCGAATGCCGACGTCGACCTGATGGTCTTGACACCTGGAATGCCCATCAACTTTGTTGTCAGCGGATACAGAACCTGATCTTCAACATCCTTGGGACTTCGTCCAGTCCACTCCGTATATACGATGACCTGAAGATCCCCGATATCAGGGATCGCATCTACAGGCGTATTCTGATAGGAGAAGACACCCCAGACTATAATGAGTACGGTTGCGCCAATAACAAGGACTCTGTATCTCAGACAGAGCTCGATGAGTTTTTCTATCATACTACATTAGACTCAATGCTGGTGGACTCCCGGCATCTGATCGCCTTCCTGGACACCGAGCGCGCCACCGTAGCCTATTGCGGCAACGCCGGTCAGGCTGCTCTCAGAATCGATCAGGAAATTTCCGTTGGTTACGACCATCTCATTCTCTGCCAAACCATCGATCACCGGATAGTAACGGGTTTCACTGTCGCCGTGCGCCATGCTCTGCGGACCCAATTTCACGGCACGGGGCTGAAACTGCCCCTTACCGAGAAACACCCAGACGACCTGACGGTTGCCGCTGTCGAGCACGGCTTGAGCCGGCACTGCCAAAACCTTGTCGGCGGCCTCGGGGTCATGGACCTGGCGTCCTATTGCGATCCTGGCGTCTACATACATACCTGGAATCAACGCCGGCTCAAATCCATCGAGGCTTATTCTGACCGTTGCGGCATGCGTACTCTCACTGATTATCGGCCCGATTGACACAACCGTACCCGTGAATTGGCGACCGGGTATGGCATTCGATACAACTACTGCCTGTTGGCCCCTTCTTATTAGGGCCGCATCCGGCTCGTACGCGTCCGCGTACACCCAGTTGCGCCCCTCAGGAATGACCAATGAGTTCTGTACTCTCCTGGTCATTTTGAGATCCCTGATCTCGGCCTTATCCATGCCGAGTAGTCTCAATTTGTATTCGGAGCTCGCTACCAAGTACGCCGCTCTTTTCTGCGCTACCTCATCTGCGCTGATCATTTCGCTCATCTCGAGGGCATTCACATACTCTTCCTGAGCCGTCACCAACTCCGGGTCGTATGCCACTGCGCCGACAAGATGCACTTCCCTATGCAGCCTCTGCAGCCTCACCGGCACCATTCTTATGCCCGCCAGTTCAATCGCCCGGTCATCGAGGTTCAATACATTGCTGGTCTCGCTCTGTTTATAGACTGGAGTAAGGTTCATTCCGCAGATCGGACAACTTCCCTCTTCATCAGACCTTACTTCGGGATGCATGGTGCATGTCCAATAGAGTATGCTAGAATCTTCAAGTGTATCGATTTTGTTCGCTTGCTCGTGATGCATGGACTTGAGAAACTTTTCCGGGTTCTGAATGAATTGTTCATCACAACCTGGACAACACATGTAGTACAGTTCATCCTTATATTTTACAGCCGGTGTATGTCCGTTGATAACAAATGAATCACCCGCCACCACACAAAATGCTTTTGTGCCGATCAGTCTCTCATCTAACTCAACGCGTTGCGCTTTATCACTCAGCGCCAGTACAAAAACCGAAGTCACTACAAGTATGATAAAAAGTATCAATGCAATGAGTTTCAAAGACATGAGACCTCCTTTTTTATTCCACATGGCCTATGATTTGTTCCAATCTGGCCGCAGCCATGAAAAGATTCGCCTGGGCCTCTTCAAATTCATATTCTGCTTGGATCAATGATCTCTCACTTTCCAGCAGAATGTTGAAATCAATCCTGTTAAGCTCGTAAGCAATTAGTGCCGACTTCAAAGCGGTCTCGGCCTGGGGCAAAACGGCATTCCTATACAAGTCTGCGGTTCTACGATACTTTTCAAGCCAGGTCTTCGCTTCTTTAACATCCAGTAGAGTTGCGTTCTCGATCATCTCATACTGCGCGGAAGCCCTACGCAAGTACGATTCTGCCTCCCGTATCATATTCTTCTGTTTACCCAAGAACCAGACAGGCAAACTGACACCCACCATGTATTTATTATTACTCATGTTATCACTCATTCGTTCATGAGTGTATCTAAGCACAAGATCCGGTAGATAACTCTGCCGTGCCAATGATAGGCTGACTCGCGCTTCGTTTTGTTTCAACTCAAATGACCTTAATTGGGGTCTGTTTTCCCTGGCCAGTTCATACAATGTCGATAAGGGTAGCGTATCCACTGATGACACATCCTTATCCAATAGCATCAAGCCTTCATCAGGGCTACGGTTGAGTAAAGTATTCAGGTATGCCCGGACAATCCCGAGATCATCATTCAGTGACAGGAGTTCATTTTCAGCCCTTGCCAATGCAACCTCGGCAATCAAAACCTCGGTCTGAGAGGCTTCATTGATTGAAAATTTCTGCCCAGCGATACGGTGTATCTGTTCCAGAAACCCGATAGACTTTTCCACCGTTCTAATCTTTCCTTTGATAAGCAAGAAAGCCGCGTAGGCTTCTTTGGCCTCTTTGATCAACCGCTGCTCTTTATCCTCATAGAGGAAATATAGCTTATCTGCATTGAGTCTTGCCAGATCCGACTGCTTCGTTATTTTAAGGGGAAATGGTATCTGCTGGGTAACACTATACATTGTCATGTCGCCGCTGAATTCCACAGACACGAGCGGATCGGGCAGGTGCCGCAGCCATGAAATGCCATATTCAGCTGCTTCTTGTTCCGCGATCATCGCCTGCAATCCAGGATTCTCACGTTTCACTTCATCGATCAATTGTCTAAGGCTCAGTAATGAGTCAGTGTTGGCAACTGCGCGTAATGGCATAGATGCAAATAAGAATAAAACGAGAGTGGTGATCTTGAACATCATACTGACTGACGGAATATTCAGCTCCTGGTTACGTACCGCGTGCTGCTTTTTTGGCTCTATTGCAGGATTTTGAAACAAAAACCCGGTGCTCACCGATATTTCAGATTAAATTTCTCTGTCATGGCGAGCACCGGTTGGGAGGAACCATTAAGACAACTCCTATGCTTTTATCCCCCTTGCCTTCACGTTATCTGACGAGGGAAACCCTTATAAGTTACGCGGAAGTTTACATGAGAGATTAGTTTTGAGTCGTCAGGTGATTCTCAGATAAAATGGGTGTTCGTAATCACCTGGATCTATGATCCCGCAGGAACGTTTGTGCGGTCAGGTCTAAGGTGGTTCTTAATGCATTCCAGGCACTCTCGATGCACCAGGCAGTGCCTGAGCGCGTCTTCGATCTCCTCGATATTGCATTCACACGCACATTCCTTCGTTTTTTCAAGCACTTCTATCTGAAATTGTGTACACTCGTAAATATGCTCAATCAACCCAACCCTGCTTTCGGCAGATAATTTATCCAGGTGGCCGATCGCATGCCGAATCTCATCCTGCATCTCTGATAACAGGCGGCAGTCCAGTTTTGCACCCGGTTCAACCTGCGCAGCAAATTCATATGTCCGCCGGTCAGCCAAGGAAACGTGCATTCTCACCATCGCCTCGGAATCGATCACAAGGAAATGCTGCACATCCTCGGCAAAACGCTTAACCGGATACAGGAAGTGTCCAGGTAAGCTCTTCGCACTCATAGACACCGTTGTCAATTCGAAGACGAACAGTATGAACAGCAAAACCAGGACCCGTATTGGCATCATGCTCAACGAGAAGAAACCGCCCACGAATGAGCGTTTCTGGCCTGCTGCCGGTTTCTCAATTCTTCTTATTATAGCCTGAACGGCTCCGACATCAGGCTCGGGCTTTGGCACCTCGATTATATCGCTGGCCAGCTGAAGCAGTTGGCGTAGGTCGTCCTTGTATTCAGGATACCTGCCCAAACAATCATCCAGGGTCTTACCCTTTCGCATTTCAGCCAGCAATTCATCAAGAATATCAGTAATTTGTCGCTTCATGAACACCTCGCTTCGTGAAATAATCACGCAGGGCTTTCAACGCCCTGAATTGAAGCACCTTAACCGCACCGACTGATTTGTGAACAATACCTGCTATCTCGTTGTTGTCATAACCGTCGATGAACTTCAGAATCACAACCTGCCTTTGTTCTTCAGTCAAATGCCTCAACCCCCTTCGTAATCTCTCTCTGGTCAGTATTTGTTTACTGAAACCATCTGACCTCTTTGTCGCCTGCTCAGGAATATCTTGCAGGCTTATCTCGGAACGCACGGCACGCCGGCGGTAAAAATCGATCAAGTGATTCCGTGCAATCTTGTATATCCATGCATGAAAATTGCCACGCTGCTTTTTCAATGATCGGTTAATCTTCAAAACAACCTCACTCGTCAAGTCTTCCGCATCCTCAGGACGACTAACCCGATAGTACAGAAAAGTATAAATATGCCCGTATACATAGCAGCAGATTTTCGATATGGCATCAGCATCCCCTTTTTTTGCCGTACGTACAAGTTCAGCGAGTTCAGCACCGCTGATATCCCTCTGCAATAGTAATGACGCATTACTCTCCATATGGTTACAAACAAATTATAGACAAGTTTGTCAAAATGTCAATTAATGTTCTGTCATATATTCTTCTTGACAATACCCTACTTTTTTGGTAGAATATAGCATGCGGCTCACCACCATGACAACTTATGCGGTTCAGGCAATGATTGAGCTGGCTGACAGACCGGCAGGAACGGTCGTTTCTTTAAGAGAGATCGCAGGCCGTCACGGTATTAACCTGAAATACCTTGAGCGCATCTTCTCAAGACTATGCCGCAGTGGCTTGATAGAAAGCAAGAAGGGACCGGGTGGCGGCTACTTTCTGCGGCGTCGGGCAGACTCGATAAAGATCAGTGAAATAATGGAGGCCGTAGGCGAATCAAGGGCCCCGGTCCGCTGTCTGGCCAAGGCGGAGGATAAATATTGCTCCCAGGCCGAGACCTGCTCAATAAGACCCTACTGGAAAAGAATGAAAGAAACGATCGATGAATTTCTCGATTCCTCGACTCTCTACGACATAATCAAGAAGAACAAAAATGACTGATTTACCCGAGATCGGCAAGATATCAGCAGATGTTTTTAATCGGCTGATTTTCCCTCGTCTCGGGACAAGTCGCGCCGAAGTCCTTGTCGGACCGCGACACGGGGTTGATGTCGGTATCGTCAAGATCGGTAACAAAGCCGTTGCCATGACCAGTGATCCTGTTTTCATTGTTCCAGAATACGGGTTAGAAAGGGCTGCCTGGTTTGCCATCCACATACTCGCCTCTGATGTTGTCACCTCGGGCCTGCCGCCTGCATACCTGTCGATCGATCTGAACCTGCCCCTTTCAGTAACCAGAGATGAACTGGAAACGATCTGGACCACTATTGACCAGGAATGCAAGAAAATGGGCATGGCTATCGTGTGCGGCCACACGGCAAGGTATGATAACTGCCACTTTCCAATGGTGGGCGGCGCAACAGTGCTGGCAGTAGGTGATATTGAAAAGTACGTAACCCCAAAATTCTGCAAGAAGAACGATAAGATCATCATAACCAAAGGGCCGGCGATTGAGGCTGCTGGCATATTTGCAACCATGTTTCCCAGATACCTCGCCAGAACCTACGGACCTGAATTTTCGCAAAGGGCGCAGGATCTGTTCTACAAGATGTCGGTCGTTGATGAAGCAATGCTCGCATCGAAAATCGGCATTCGCGATAAGGGTGTGTCGGCCATGCACGACGCGACAGAATGCGGCGTTTACGGCGGCATATTTGAGATCGCCCAGGCTTCAGGATTGGGCGCCCGCATCAATGTCTCGGATATTGTCTTTGAAGATTGTGTTCAGGAGATTTGCCGCCTCTTCAAAATCGATCCTTACACATCGATCAGTGAAGGCACACTTATCATAACCTGTCGCGAACACAAGGCTGCCGCATTGACCGAAAAACTTAACAAATCCGGCATCAGTGCGTCGGTTGCCGGTGAATTGGTCTCAGCCGAACACGGCATATCATTGGTTGAAGGCAAAAGGGAACGGCGTCTGGAACATCCTCAAGTCGATCCTTTCTGGCGCGCGTTCTACGACGCGTTGCAGAATCACAAAAACCTGGAGTCACGCCATGAGCAATGACCGTAAGATCGTGTATCTCGACAACAACGCGACAACACCTACTGATCCCCGGGTAATCGAAGCAATGCTCCCCTTTTTCAATGAAGTATCGGCAAATCCGTCTTCTATCCACGGCGCGGGTCGCCTCGCACGCGATGCCGTTGAAACGGGCAGGCAAAGACTGTCCCGGCTGGTGAATTGCCGTACCGATGAAATCTACTTCACCTCAGGGGGCACCGAGGCCGATAACCTCGCGATCAAGGGTGTTGCCTTTGCCACGGACAAACGACGGAAGATCGTCACCTCGGCAATCGAACACCACGCCGTGCTCACCACCTGTGAGTATATGGGAAAATTCAAATACGAGATCGTAAAAGTGCCGGTGGACAGATATGGCATCGTAGACCTAGACTTCCTTTCCCGGACAGTGGATGACAACACCCTCTTGATCTCGGTCATGCATGCGAATAATGAAGTCGGAACCATCGAGCCGCTGGTCGAGATCGGCAAGATTGCCCATGACCGTGGTGCTATTTTTCATACCGATGCAGTACAGACGGTCGGCAAGATACCGATTGATATTGACAACCTCCAAATAGACATGCTGTCCCTATCCGGGCACAAATTCTGCGGCCCAAAAGGGATCGGCGCCCTGATCGTCCGCCGGGGCATACGATTCGATCCGCTTCATCATGGAGGCCATCATGAACACAACAAA
>JBFEPB010000053.1:0-7597 GCA_041550295.1 bacterium
CTGATTTTGCCGGAGAAATCGTGGAAACAGGCAGGGATGTGAGACAGTTCAAGAAAGGTGACAAGGTTTTCGGTATTGACGGTGACAGTCTCGGCGCATATGCCGAGTACAAATGCATTTCAGAAAAAAAGGCGCTGGCAAAAAAACCAGCGAATCTGACTTACGATGAAGCAGCCTCTGTTCCGAGTGGCGCCTTGACCGCGCTATATTTCCTTAAAGACAAAGGAAATATACAGAGTGGGCAAAAGGTCCTTGTGAACGGCGCCTCAGGAAGCGTGGGCGTTGCGGCGGTACAGATTGCCAAGTACTTTGGCGCAGAAGCCACTGGCGTATGCAGTACCACGAATATGGAATTGGTGAGATCTCTGGGGGCCGACAAAGTCATTGATTATACGAAAGATGATTTTGCTCAAGGCGGTGAGACCTATGATATTATTCTGGATACGGTTGTAGGAAAGACATCGTTTGCACGTTGTCGAAAATCACTCAAGCGAAATGGATTCTATCTTGCCGTCGCCGGTGGACTGATGGAGCTGATCCAAAGTGTGTGGACATCACTCTTGAGCAGCAAGAAAGTGATATTCGGTGGCGGCGTAGCATGTGAGCGAAAAGATAATCTGCTTCTGATCAAGGAACTCATTGAGGCAGGGAAGCTGAAATCGGTAATAGACAGATGCTATCCGCTGGAAAAGACTGCTGAAGCTCACAGATATGTTGATAAAGGACACAAGAAGGGAAATGTGGTTATAATTGTGGGCAAGCCAGAGAAATAAGGAGAGGGGGAAATGAATAGAGATCGAAAGAACGCAATAATTGTGGGGGTATTATTAATAGCGTGTACTGGAACAACCATACTGAGTATGAGTTTGCTCAACCCGATCTTAGATGATCCAGCGTATCTTACCAAATTGGCTGGAAATGGAAATCTGGCGATAGTGGGAGCGATACTGGAGTTTGTATGGGCAGCTACAGCTATGGGCATTGCAATTTGGTTGTATCCAGTACTGAGAAAGTATAACGAAACCCTGGCTCTTGGGGCTGTTGTTTTCAGAGCTGTCGAAGGCGTATTAGTTTTTATTAGAACGCTTGGATTACTATCACTGTTGACGTTGAGTCAGGAATTTGTAGGAGCTGCTGTCGCGGACGCGTTCTCTTTTCAAACCATCGGTACCACGTTATTGGCAGTACGTCATTGGGCACTCGATGGTATTGTACCGATCGCTTTTTGCGTTGGTGCTCTGTTTTACTACTGGGTGTTCTATCGATCAAGACTCATCCCTCGCTGGCTCTCAGCGTGGGGTTTTCTTGGCGCCGCACTGTCATTGGCGGTATCCTTGTACTCGCTATTCAACCCAGGTTTTGTTGTTTCGTGGATGCATACCCTTTTGAATGCGCCGATTGCCTTCCAGGAAATGGTTTTTGCGGTATGGCTGATCGTTAAAGGGTTCAGCCCCGCATCTGTGCAACAGGTATAGCGGATTTAGAGTTGTCAGTTTGATGTAAGTACTAAAGGAGGTCATATATGGTGAAAGGAAAGACGCCTTATCCGGTATCTATCAGGGGTGAACTGACTGAGCCACCGAGTCGGGGTTGGTGGCTCCTTAAGTGGTTGTTGGCCCTTCCCCACTACATTATCCTGGCATTCTTGTGGATAGCGTTTGTGGTGGTATGTATAATCGCCTTTTTTGCCATTCTGTTTACTGCCAAATACCCGAAGGGGCTCTTTAAATTTAACGCCGGAGTTCTACGGTGGACGTGGCGGGTGGGATTTTACAGCTATTCGGCTCTGGCCACGGATAAATATCCGCCGTTCAGTCTGGACCCTGACGATACCTACCCGGCTGACCTTAGTATAGAATATCCTGAGAGACTGTCTAGAGGACTGGTATTGGTTAAGTGGTGGCTGCTTGCTGTTCCCCACTACATAGTTCTCGCTTTCATTCAGGGTGGAGCAGGAGAAAGCAGAGGGGGTTTGACATTGATTTTTGCCATTTTCGCGGCAATTGCCCTGCTATTCACCGGCAAATACCCCGGGGATATTTTCAAACTCGTTGTGGGAATGAATCGCTGGACATACCGTGTGGCGGCGTACGCATCGCTTATGACGGACGAATACCCGCCCTTCAGATTTTGGGATGACTAAAACTGTACTGGATTTTACAATAAGATATGCATAAACGAGTTGAGGTGCCTGCGTAAGAGTGAATCAGGAGCAATATTCATGAAGGCAATTGCATACACAGAATACGGAACGCCGGATGTTCTTCAACTCAAGGAAATAGAAAAACCCGTTCCCAAGAGCGATGAAGTTTTGGTGAAGGTGCATGCAGCATCTATAAATGACTGGGATTGGGGACTCCTCCGAGGTGAACCGTTCATGAACCGCATTTTCTTCGGGCTCCTGAAGCCAAAAATCAAAATACTGGGATCTGATATAGCGGGACAGGTTGAGGCAGTCGGTATAAATGCGAAGCAATTTCATCCAGGTGATGAGGTATTCGGGGACCTATCCGGCAGTGGATTTGGTGGTTTTGCCGATTATGTATGCGCGCATGAAAACGCATTGGCATTGAAACCGGTCAGTATGACATTCGAGCAAGCAGCTGCCATACCCCAGGCAGCAATCCTTGCCCTGCAAGGTCTTCGCTCCAAAAGGCAGATTGCATCAGGGCAAAGAGTTTTGATCAATGGTGCGGGTGGTGGTGCAGGTACGTTTGCCGTGCAAATTGCCAAATCATTCGGGGCCGAAGTGACTGGTGTGGACAGCACGTTGAAATTGAACATAATGCGTTCGGTCGGCGCAGATTATGTCATTGATTACACTCAAGAGGATTTCACCAAGATTGATCGGAAATATGACTTTATTCTTGATTTCGCGGGTCATCATTCGATCTTCGATTACTGGCGGGCATTAAGTGGCAATGGAATGTATGTCATGGTTGGAGGTTCAACGTCCCGAATTTTCCAGGTTATGTTCTTAGGCCCATTGATTTCAATGATTACGAGCAAGAAAATGGGCATCCTGATGTATAAACAAAACAAGGATTTGGACTTCATCAAAGAACTTTTTGAAGCCGGCATAGTGAAGCCGGTAATAGACAAATGTTACGCGTTAAGTGAAGTTCCTGAAGCTTTCCGCTATTTTGGAGAAGGTCGCCATAGGGGAAAAGTGGTAATAATTTTGACGCATAGTGGAAAAATCTGACAAAACGGTGTCGAATTGTCAAGCAACGTCCCTTTCGATAAACCAACGCATATCACATACTTCGTCACCGTCAGATAGAGTGTATTCTCTTTGGTATTTACCGCCTTCAACAAGATACTCCGCTTTATCTCTGTAGAACTCTATTTTGTACCCGGGTTTACTGTAGGGATACTTCATCCCATCTCGCAGGCGTTTCTCGAGATAGCCCATAGGATTCTGCGTTGTCAGCTTGGCTATTTTCATTCTCAGCGGATCAATTATCGGGATAAGCCCTTTGGCGTTCACGCGGGCTTGCCATATCATATCCCCGATTAAGCCCATGGCATAATTAGTGTCCACCATTTCATTTGTCAGGGCCCGAAATATTGCCAAATCCAACAATCCTCCATATTCCATCAGATAGTTAACGATATTATCATGGTCGACAAAATGGGGCCTCAATTCTTTGATGTTCAGGTTAGCCTGGTGTATTATTTGCTCGATTTCTCTGGGAGTGAAGCGGCCATATTCTGGTATGCCATCCCGCCTGCATCGCGATTGCAGGATTTGTTTTATTGTTTTCTTCTTGGCGGACCATGCTGCTCTCCGAATAGCACTTGTGATGAGGTTTCTAAACATTGCCTTTTGTATAATGTAGGACTCCTGTTTGTCAACCAATGAAATTTCAGTCGATTTCTCTCACTTTCAGCCTATCCGAAATTTGAAACATTATTCAGGCAATAGCGTATAATTAATATATGAAGGAGGGCGTTTTTTTTCATATTCTGGGTCTCGTTATATTTTAGTATAAAAAGGAGATATTGTGAAGCAATATATACCTAATGTACAAGTATTCATCATATTGCTGATTGCGTTCTTAGCATCAATGTGTGTATGTTCACAGAAACAGAGGGAAAGAAATGAATTATCCAAGAATCTCCAATCTCTCGTGGACAGTATGATTGATGTGGAAGGTGATTACCCGATTCATAATACGGTGTTATTTGTGGAATGCCCTAAAATCAAATGGAAGGGTGCTGCCGGGATGGCGGACGGTAAAAAGGAAATTATGACCGCAGATCACAAATTCAAGATCGCGAGCATTGGCAAGACTTTTACTGCAACGTTGGTACTCCAGTTGATAGAAGAAGGATTCCTCGACTATGATGATACGATTGATAGGTTCCTTGATAATCAGATCGTCATGTTGGACCGTCTGCACGTCTATGAAGGCATTGCATATGGCCGTCAGATCACAGTCAAGCAACTGTTGAGTCATACAAGCGGCATAGCCGATTACATGGAGGATCCCAGATTTGTTCCAGATATTTTGGAGCACCCGAAGAAGCAATGGAGTCCGTCAGACATACTTCAGAAATACTATGAATACGAGACAAACAAGAAAGCATTGTTTCCACCTGGTGAAGGTTTTAATTACAGTGATGTTAATTATGTATTATTGGCAATGATCATCGAGCAAGTGACTGGAGAAACATATCATGCCCAGTTACAATCTCGCATTTTTTCGCCTTTAGGCATGAATAATAGCTATCTTGAATATTACGAGGAACCGAGGGGTGACAAACCACTATCCCATGCCTTTTTGAGCACAATCGATTTGGTTACTGATGTAAATACTTCGATGGACTGGGGCGGCGGTGGGATCGTTTCCACATGCGAAGAGCTGAACACATTTTTCAGAGCATTGGTTGATGGCAAGTTATTTGAGAAGGAATCTACCTTGAGACAGATGATTGGTGAGGCAGATGAAGGAAGAGGAGGAAGCGATTACGATTATGGCTTGGGCATAATGAAAAGATCTATGCATGGTCTGACTTTTTATGGTCATGGCGGCGCGTATGATTGCGATATGTATTACTGCCCCGAGAAGAATATTAGTGTCTGTATGAGTCTAAATCAGATGGAGACTCTTGGTAAAAGGAGCGAATTTCTACTGAAAGCAATAAAAATCATTATGTGATATGTGATGTCCCAACGCTCCATCAGATTTTCGCGAGCCCCAAATAGAAGATCTGATCTCTACTCCATTCATCTACTACCCTAAAATTGGCGTTTTCTGCCAATTCCTTGAAGTGCTGAAGACACTGTTCCTTATTCTCCCAACCTATTCCATAACCAGTCTTGACCTTTTCATTCGGCAGTAGTATTTCCAGAAATACCGCAAACATAGGTTTGTCCGCGTGCTTCGGTGGGATCATGACGTCCCAGATATTGAATCTTCCGTCATCTTTTAGAACTTTATGGATCTCCTGGAATAGTCTTAGATGTTTGGCATTCTTGATATACATAAGTGAGAAGAATGAGGTTGCTGCATCAAAGGAGGAGGGAAGAAATGTCAGGTCGGTTGCATCCATCACTACTTTCAGGCCATCGTTTTTTGTCTCCTGCAATTCGTCAAGTCTTATATCGATTGCGACAACCTGTTTACCGTTCAGCCTGCCTATTATGCCTTCACCGCCGCCCCCGATATCCAGGATAAGGCCCTTTGTATCGATAGGTTTCATCTCGATCGTCTGTTTCTCTGTAGCGTAGTATTGTTGTTCCATTTGCGTAATCATATCAGCCAAGGTAGTTTTGTCAATGATTGATGTTAGATTTTAGGGCACTTATTGACAAGTAAACGTTAATATTGACTTTGCAGAAATTGTGTATACTTTTAATGAATGTATTCAGTAAAAATTACTCGCATATCCTCCGCAATCCTCTTCGCCATTTTGGTGGCTGCTATGCTCTGTCCACAACCCACAGAAGGTGGCACCGGTCTGCGCGACCGAGAGAATGCGTTTGGCGTCGGACCACGCATTTCTTACGTGCAGGTGCGTGATGACATCGTCGTGCCATTGAGGTTCTCTGGTCCTGGACTATCCTTACTTCTTCTCTATGAAAGACGAGGCTTGGTCCATCAGCACGAGGTTAACGCAAGACTGGGTTTGGCTCTTCTGCGCGACCGATATGGATTTTCAGGAGCGCTGCTTTCGTCATCCGTGAGTTATCGATACCTGCATTCCTTCTGGAATAATACTTTCGGCGGCAAGATATTCTTGGGCAGCAAGTTTAGTTGGTCTCTAAATGATGAATTTTTTTATGATTGGGATGATGAACACCTTTATTGGTTAACGACAATTGAACTGGGGCCTGCGCTACGTTATTCACGGCCTATCAAGAGGGAGCGCCAGATTCACTTAACTCTTTATTTGCCGGTTATTGCTATGATTTCTCGACCGCCACTTTATCGCTACTACAAAACCGACGAGTTAACTAAAGTTGGTTTCTTGTTGAGCAAGCCCCACGAAGAGCTTCATTTTGCTACGCTTGATACTTATCAGGCGGCTCAGATATCTTTTGCGTATGAAATGCGTCGCATTACGCTGGCATACAAAGGTAGTTTTAAACACGCTGCTGAACCCGAACCAGTTACGCTTTTTACTAATTCGATTGATGTGACGTGGAGGTTCAAATGGTAGGTTGTATAGTAAGAAAAAGAATTATGCGATTAATGGGGTTGGCGATATTTTTCGCATTGTTAAAATGTATTCCTAATGACCAATTGAAAACTAACTTCGATGTTGATCCTGTGCAGCTTGCTGATGGCTGGGAAATCGCAACGGCTGAGGAAGTTGGGCTCTATAGACCGATGGTGATGGAAGCGTACGAGATGTACTGGGACGAGGATGCCTTTTATAATGCTAAGAGTCTTTTGATTGTACGCTATGGAAAATTGGTTTTTGAGAACTATTGTCGAGACGTGGCTGACCGTGATATCAAGGGACATCTCGTGTCTGCCACCAAGAGTGTTACTTCCCTGGCATTCGGCGTTGCGTGGGATCAGGGCTATTTCTGGAATCTCGACACGCTCCTCTACGACATCATGCCGGAAAAATTTGATGATGATACAATGAAGCAGAAAATCTCGATGAGGCATCTGCTGACGATGAGATCAGGGATTGCGTTCGATAATGACGATTGGACGATCGAAATGCTTGTTAACAAACCTGCAGACCCGATACAGTATACCCTGGCAAAGCCAATGTATGCCGCACCCGGTGATTCGTTCTATTACCGCGACTGTGACCCACAGCTCGTTTCTAGTGCAATTGAGCGCGTTGTCGGTCAAAGGCTCGAAGAGATCGCGCAAGATAATATCTTCATCCCATTGGGCATCACCGACTATTTTTGGGAGGCTAACAGTGAAGGCACTACATTGGGTCCAGTAGGTCTTTTTCTGAAACCCCGCGACCTTGCGAAAATCGGCAAACTGGTTGCACAGGATGGAACGTGGGAAGGTCAGCAACTTATTTCAGAAAACTGGATGCTAACGTCAACCGCATCGCAAACTGCTGTACCAGGTCCGGAGAACTTTGTGTACGGTTTCTACTGGTGGGTCGTGCCAGA
>JBFEPB010000054.1:0-7501 GCA_041550295.1 bacterium
AGGTAGTAAAAAAAGCCTGTCCTAACCTTGTGATCGACTATGAAAAGGCTCGCGAGGCATGGCACAAACGACAACATCCAAGCGACTTCGTAGATCCAAGGGGCTGGCTGGAAGAGGAGGGATTCCTGGATATGGCCAAGATGCCTGAACAGGATCCTGCAGAGAAGGGCGCGGATGACATAATTTCCTCCATTCAGACAATGTTCGAGGAAGAAACCGCAGAGCCGATCACCCCGGCATCAGACGAGTCTCAGGGTGATTATAAGAAAATGTATCTGGAACTCAAAGAAAAGTACGATGCTCTTCTTAAATCTATCAGGGCATTCATGGAATCGGTCGCAAGAGAGCGGCACATAGAATAACATAAAATCGTTCTATCCAATAACCAAAAGCCCAGCAACCTGACCGCCGTTCAATCACCAAGAGTCCACATTACCGGCACAATCAGATTGATGATTCTAATGGTTTACTGAATCATTTGTAGTCTATGAAGCCGGACAAGCCAGAAGGCACCCGCTAAGATGACAAAACCCCCCAATAACTCGAGGCCAGTAGGGATCTTGCCAAATGCTACATAGGCCATTGGCAACACGAGCAGAGGCTGCCCTGTCAAGACGATACTCGAACGAGACAAACCCCAGTAACGGTAGGAACGAAACGTAAGTAGGAAACTAGCGCACGGTCCGAGGAAAGCTCCGAGCAGTGTAACAAGTAAGTAAGACGGACCGATCGCAAAATCTAGTTTTCCATTTGCAACAGCCCAGAGTCCAATGACCAGCGCTGCCAGACTGACTCTGAAGAAAACCAGGACATTCGGATGGATCTCGTTCACATTGATCTTGACAATGAGCATTTGAACCGCCACTGCGACACATGCCGTAAGGGTCAAAACAACACCCATGCCCACAATGTTCCACCTGCCCAGCGTCGTCATGGCGCCGCCCAATATCATAATGGCAATCGGCGCCACTTCGATCCTGCGCAATCGCTCACCAAGTATGACAGAACTGACCACGATGATCAACACTGGAGAGAACCTCCAGATGAATGAAGCAAAAGAAGGGTCGAGCATTGACAAACCACTCCACGCAAGGATCATCCCAGAACCTGTTGCCAAACCCAGTACACCCATGCTCACATAGTGCTTTCGGGCAACCGATATTTCTCTGTACTTCCCGCTGAAAAGTATAATCACAAATGCATAGATGCTTGCCGCGGATGTCCATAACAGGCTGAATGTTTCAGGATTAATACCTTGCAAAGCATACTTGGCGGTTATGTAATTGGTCGAAACCAGTATCGTACCACCGAGAGCGTAGAGAAATCCCTTCGCGGGGTCGCTCTTTCTATCTGCAGGCACGCCGTTTATTTCTCCTGATTGCATATTTTCTCTCAATGAGGTTCGTACATTATATCCATCCAGAACAGTTAGTCAACTGAATCCGTTTCTGAGCGTTGACACATCTGTGCACATTGGTATACTTTGCCAGAGTAATATTAAAAGGAGAGTACTTATGAATCTCTTGCTTTGTTTGTTCTTGGTAATTCCTTACCCAACCCAGCCTGACTGGGAATCAATTGACGATGACTATTCGACTGGAGGAGCACTGGTTGATATCGATCTTGACGGAGATCTCGATTTCGTCACGGGTAATGGCAATGACATGGATCAGGACCCGAACCGCGTGTACTACAATTCCACTGACACGCTTGAAAGAATCGCGTCATGGATATCGTCAGATTTCGGCTACAACGCACACATCAGCATTGGTGACATCAATTTTGACGGATACCCCGACCTCGCAGTCGCTAATTATGGCGACCCAGCCACGCCACAATACGACAGACTCTACTACAATCAGTCTGGTACGTACCAGCAGACTTCAGCTTGGCAGCCATCAGATCTTGACAACTCATTTGCCTGTGCTTTCGGTGACGTCGACGGCGACGGTGACCTTGACCTGGCCGTGGCATGCGGTGAAGAATACACCGACAGCCTCCAACGGGCCAAGGTCTACTTGAACCACGCCGGGACTATTGACACACTACCCTGCTGGCAGACGAATATCCTGTCATATTTCTACGATGTCACCTGGGTGGATATCGATTCAGACGGCAACCTCGACCTGGCCCTCGCCGGGCACCACCGGCAGAATGTCATATACCGCAACCTCGGAGGTACTCTAGACACCGTCCCCTACTGGCAATCCCCGAATACGCTCGGCACCCTGAAGATCGCCTTTGGCGACATCGATAATGACGGTGACCTCGACCTGGTGTGCGCGAATAATGCGCAGACCGGTGACACAAGCAATTGCGAGCTATATTTGAATAACGGCACTAACCTTGAGACTGCGCCCGCATGGACAAGCCAGACTCCTAATTGTTATAACTACTCATGTGTTGCTCTGGGGGATGTTGACCGCGACGGTGACCTGGATCTTGCGGCGGGTGGTTGGTGGGAATCAGTCAAAGTCTTTGAAAACAGCTCAGGCGTGCTGTCTGAGACACCTTCGTGGCAATGGTCACCTTCGCCACAGGTAAACGACCTGGTCTGCGAAAATATCAGCTTTGGCGATGTTGATAACACCGAACCAATTACCATAACTGACGAAATCCATGTTGTCGACGCGAACACCAGGGTATTTTATCTGGAAAACAGGTGGCTCAGCAGCGCTCCGCAAGTAAGAAGAAACAGTGGCCCTCTCAGTCTGAACCAGTATTCCTATTCCTATATTGACGGCTGGATATCGGTGGCTGATATTATTGTACAAACCGAGACCCTGTGGGTAAATTACACTTATTCACAAGACCTGGATTTGATCGTCACGAACTGGCATCCGTACCGCGGCAACTTTCTATTCCTCAACACCTACAGTACTGAAGTCGAGGAACTCGTGCTGACCGAACAACGCGAAGTGATGAGTCTTCCCAATCCCAACCGGGGCAATTTTAACATCGAACTGGATATCGAAAATCTGCGAATAAAGATCTATGACGTAAGCGGTAGACTAGTCATTGATCAGAAAAACAGCCAAGTGAATATAAACGCGCCCGGCATCTACTTTATGCGCATATATGAAGGAGGAAAACTCCTTACTCAGCGCAAGGTCGTTGTCGTACGACAGTAGAGAAAACACTCGGCCTTCGTGAATTAGAATAATACAGTATCAGCAATTCATTGAGATCCAGGTAGAAAAAAGGGCGAAGCCTGTTAAGGCTTCGCCCTTATGTTCAGTGACTGAAAAAATCACTTCAAAAGTACTATCTTGACCATTCTTGCACCAGCGACACCAAAATACACACCCTGGCTGAGTTTTTGATTTTGATCGTTCTCACCCTGCCAGTAAGCATAGCCATTGTCAACGCTGAGCGTCCTCACCTTTCGGCCCGAGGCATCGTAGATATCGATCTTGCTATAGAAAGGCGGCACCGTAATCGCGGTCATCGTAGCAAACGGATTAGGAAGGGCACAGATCTCAGTGACGTTTTCGCCAGGCAGCATTTCGTATTCTTCTACTCCGGTAGCGAAATCGACCACGGCTCGGATCAAAACATCATGGCTCTCATTCTCACGATATGGTGCCCAGACACCAGTGTATTCCCATGTTTGCCGGCTCGCAAGCGGTATTGTATCCATGCCGAAATACGGATCGCTGGCAGTGTTCGTAATACAACCGATGTAGAACGCGCCATCGCTTATCACTATGTTCTGACCGCTAACATCTATGTCATACCATCCGGCACTGGAGACCGACTGAAGTGTCGAATAAAGAACAGTACCCGGAATACCGCCCGGTCCATCGTCATCGATAACCTGGACCGTAACGACCGGAACCACGGTCACCGAGTTGACGTTAAACCTTGCGGTATTGATCTTTGTCGGGTACGCGGGCGGGACAAACCTCATTCCGTAACCAGAATTGACACCATTCCATGCATAGCCGGTATGAGCAACGCCGCCATCTTGCTGTAATTCAACCGGATAGGTCACCACCCTGAATTCGAGCATGATCGAATCATTATTAGCAACCATATCGCCAAGCATGGATTTGATCTTCAGCCGATACAGACCGTTGGTTGTTGTCGACCAACCAGGGGTAAAGACCAGCGAATCCGTAGTGGCGGGATCCATCGATGCTATTGTGAGCGTATCGGCATAAACCACTTGATTCGTTGAATTTCTTATCTGGCAATAGACATTGAAACCGGTTTCGGTCTGATTGCCCATGTTCTTGACGAGCGCCCAGCAATCCACGGTATCGCCGTTATAGAGAAAGAAATGACCGGAATATTCGTTCATGATCCTGACGACCGCGATATCATGCACTTGGTAGCTCGTCGTCTCGGGCGGATAGAAATAGATCGCGAGGCTATCCTCAATTGAATTTGCAATGGGCGACTGGTCATGGTTATATTGCAACCCCACATCGCCGGCGATATTCTCAATCCCTACGGTCAATGCGTCGACATAACCGCCGAATGGATCACCCTGTTTTGTGTGATACTGAAACAAGATTGCGCTGTCCGCGCGCGATAAAATGATTTCGAACGTATTCAGACTCGCCGGCGTATTCCACCATCGAACGTCATGGTACGCAATAATGAACGTATCCTGTGCAGCATTTGTCCAGTAGTAACATGCCGGGCTTCCGGCACTGAAATCAAGATCTGACATGAGTGGAGCGAGCACATTATTCGGCCGCGCCGTATTGGGCATGGTCGGGAATGGAGATGCTTCCAGCTGGTTGTCGCCAAAGGCAATATAACCATTAGATCCCACGAAGAAGGAATTAACCGTGTACCAGTAGTAGGGGAAATCGAAGCCGATGGGGAAAGGACCGACGACATTGTCGTCGCCGAGCCCTGTTACCGTTGTGCCGACCGAGGATATGTCTATCCAGTTGTAGGTCGGCACGGGTAGAGACGGCGCCACGGTATCACTATCAACCCAGCGATAGCCGTAAGCATCAGGTCCGCCAGCACCGCGAATCACGGGTGGGTTGCTTGCAGTGAAACCGGATCCCGTCATTTGAAGAACCAGTAGAATTATCGCCATACTCCTCCTTTTGTATGATTATAATTGACTGCCCACGTGTGTCAACAATAGATGAATAGTGAATGATCGAGTATATTCCTTGTCCCAAAAAAAAGGCGGCAGCCGGATTTGCACCGGCGAATAGCGGTTTTGCAGACCGCCGCCTTGCTACTTGGCTATACCGCCTTGTGGTCTTACTGCTTGGATGATCAAAAAGCGGGAGACGGGATTTGAACCCGCGACCCTCACCTTGGCAAGGTGATGCTCCACCACTGAGCTACTCCCGCATCGTTTACTTAGTATACACGCAATCAATCAGAAGTCAACAGCCCAGAAATAAACGGGGGCGCACGCGGCCAGCAGACCGACTACCAGGGCAGAACCAATATGATCATTCACAATTACACCCACCTATGACCGGGGATGGTATAGCCGGTGCACTTCCTTCAGGTATTCACGGTCAATGTGGGTGTAGATCTGAGTTGTCGAGATGTCCGCATGGCCCAGGAGCTCCTGCACGGCCCGCAGATCAGCGCCGCCTTCTAAGAGATGTGTGGCGAACGAGTGCCGGAACGTGTGGGGTGTCACTCTTTTTCTCACCCCTGATTTGATACAGTATCGCCGCAGGATTTTCAAAAAACCCATCCTCGATAATTTTCCGCCTCGTGCATTCAGGACAAGCATCGGAGAAGACCTCGACTTTAGAATAACCGGTCTCCCATTCATGAGATAATCCTCAAGCGCTGTACTTGCCTTTTTGCCGAAAGGCACGAGTCGCTGTTTATTACCTTTACCTATGACACTGAGAAGTCGTTCATCCAACTTGAGATCGCTCATTTGCAGCTCCAGGAGCTCTGAAATCCTCAAGCCAGATGAATAGAGCAACTCAAGACAAACACGATCACGCAATCCCAGGGGTTTCTTCTCGTCAGCGGCTTCGACGATCGCGCTCACTTCATCAACAGACAGAACCAGAGGTAATTTCCTCCTTGTCTTTAACAACTCCAGGTCCTCGGCCGGATTCTCATCAATTATCTTACTGAGTAGCAGATATCTATAGAACGTCTTCAGGGCAGATATCTTACGATTGATCGAAAGTGCGCTGAGACGCATATCCGAGAGCGAATGCACAAAGACCCTGAGGTCTTTTGTCGCAGCCGTCGTAAAATCCTTGCCAACCTGTTTCAAAAAAGCATGATATTGCTTGAGGTCGTACTGATAAGCACGTATCGTAGCCAACTCATCACCCTGCGCAAGCAGGTGATTCTGAAAATTGGCCAGGATATTGTCGTTGTTGGTCAAATCGGCACAACTAACCTACGCGGATACTTCGTCAGGTTAATGACCTTCCCTTTCTTCGAGATGTAGAGCACGTCTTCAATTCTGACCCCATAACCTCTCTGCGGATAGTACAGACCGGGCTCGACCGTGAAAACCATGTTTGGCTCAATACGATCTTTATTTGTTTTATAGAGATTGAAGAAAGGACTCTCGTGCACGTTCAATCCCAGACCGTGTCCGAGCGAGTGGCAATAGCCGACCTGGACTTTTGAATCGCTCAGAAAAGTCGGATGTCCCTTTTCTTCGAAATACTCACAAATCTTCCGCTCGATATCACGTGTTCTCTCTCCTACTTTCATGAGGCTGCAAGCATAATCGTGAGCGCATGACACCGTATCATAGAGCAACTGGACGTGTTTCTTTGCGAAGCCAAAGCTTATTGTCCGCGTGAAGTCAAAGAAATAGCCGCCGCCGATCTCCTGAGGAAAAATATCAAACACAATTGGTGCCCCAAGTCGCACCGGTTGGCGGTCCCGGCCTGTGTTATGCGGAACACCTGCGTCGCGCCCCTGGGCTACGATCATACCGCCCGTATCGATCACGCCCCGCGCGAAAAGTTCGCGCCTGACGATATGCCTGAGATCGCCCACCAATAGCCTGCGCTTGCGATCGAGCATGAGAACACCGTCTTTTACTTTACACTTACGCGCACTGCGCAACATCACCTCAAAGGAATGAACCACTGCATCGCGCACCTTTCTCATACGTGCTATCTCTTCATCGCCTTTGGTCAGGCGGGCCAATGTAATAAGACCCCTTTCGTTCCCGTTACACAGCTTCACGTTCCTACTGAACCTCAATATTTGCTTTATGTACTCATAACCGACACCCAGCGAAAAATTCCCATAGAATACCACATTACCCTTGACTTTCAGATCTTTGAACAACTTCGCCACAAAAAGGGCGTTGCCCTTCTGGGCATCCTTATACCTCTCTGCGAATTTCGCACGGTCATAATTGTTCAGATTGATCAGACGATGGCCTGTCCTCTCAGCAAGTTCCCTCTCAATTGGCGTATGAATGACATAAGCTGACTTGCCCCGACACTTGACATAATGGGCAAAAATATTGACTCCGTTCAGCAGGTAATACATGTTCGTGTCGCGACTCGCGTGGCCTTCC
>JBFEPB010000055.1:0-7441 GCA_041550295.1 bacterium
AAGAGTATGAAAGCTATGTAGCATACAGAATGCGATCAAGGGATCAAGTTCCAGGTTACGCTGATGTAAAAGATGAGGTTATAAACAGAATATACGTCAAAACGGTTGAGGGCAACATGCCCGCATTCAACTTCGCCACGGCCGAACTGTTGAAGAAGTTTCCTGTACACTTCCTTCCAATTTCTGCCGAACTAACGACACCAACCGGCGCAGCTATTTTGAGCAGCGTTGCCGAGCCCGCTGAAGAAATCTTCTTGTCTAGACTCGAGCGGATCGGACTGGGCGGAGGCTCGATGGATATCAAAGATTACCCGAACATATTACGCGTTTTCCTCGGCGAATCACACGACCATGTGATTGACGAATGCACCGTGATCCAGACCAACATCGACGATATGAACCCTCAGGATTACGAACTGCTGTTCGAAAAACTCTACTCAAACGGAGCACTCGATGTCTTCCTCACTCCGACCATAATGAAGCGATCGAGACCGGGTATTCTTCTGACCGTACTCGGTCAGACCAACATCAATGCGATCATCGATACGCTCTTTGCATACAGTACGTCGATAGGTTTCAGGGTAAATAATATGAAGAGGGTCAAATTCCACCGTGAGATCATCAATATCGAAACACCCTATGGCAAGGCCGGCGTGAAAATAATCGAATACGGGGGCAAGCAGAAGTATTCCCTCGAATACAGGGATATCATGAGGATCGCAAAAGAACAAGGCACATCGCTTGCCGAAGTCCGTAGTGAATTAATGAAATTAATCAGAAAAAAAGGCGTACAATAGTCAAGATGAAGACGGCAAAGGCGGCAGCAGCAGGGCACAAGCAAGGAAAAACACGACCGAAAAAGACCGGGGACAAAGGGGTAAACGCATTGGTTGAAACGTTGTCTAAATACCGGGAACTAAGCGACAGTGAGCTAGTTCAGCTTGTCAAAAGCGGTGAAGCCGAACCGTTTGATGAACTGGTAAGGCGACACAGCGTTAAGATACACGATCTTTGCTATAAGATTTTGCACAACTATGATGATGCCCGGGATATGGCCCAGGAGACTTTCATAAAGGCCTATCGTAAGATAAAAAAATTCGATGGGCGCTCAAAATTCTCAACCTGGCTATACCGGATAGCTGTCAACAATTGCTTGAACTATTTGAAAAAGCAGCGCCCGACCGAGGAAATATATGAGGAAATGATGAGCAGCGGCAAAGACGATCCGGTCGAGAGATACCGAAATAAGAAGCTGAGAGAAATGATCTATAATGCAGTTCAGCAATTACCGACGGTGCAAAGGGCGGTTTTCACGCTGCGCACTTTAGAAGATATGTCATATCAAGAAGTGAGCGAAATATTGAAAAAACCGATCAGCACGGTGAAGGTGAACCATCATCTCGCAGTCAAGAATTTGAGGAACTACATGAAGGAAGTGGTATGAAGTGCATAGACGTACAGGAAAATATAATATACATGCTCTGTGATGAGATATCTCAGAATGATCGCCAAGCCGTCCTCGAACATATCCGGAATTGTCCCATATGTAGCCAGGAATTCAATTTTCTATGTGAATGTCTTGAACTCTGCGCGCCTACTGAGAGCGAAACCTGCGAGTGCCAGTTCCAGGAGACCTACTGGGAGGATTTCGTCTTCTCAGTACACCAACGGATCTCCCATGAAAAATTCGAAAGAAGATTGCCTTTTCGTATCGTCATTCCCGTCGTTGCTTCTGCAATTGCAGCATTTGGCATCGGCTATTTTTTGTTTCTCCGACCCGGACCCCAGGAAATAGTACAAGAAGAATCACCCGCATATCAGGGCGGTCAGTACGAAGAAGTTTATGAATTGACCCCTGAACAGCAAGAAGAATTCATCAGGATTATCAACCAACGCTACGGTCAGTAAGGAACAGTGCTTGACTGACCAAGCGTCTCATGTATACTAGTTCATGGATGTAACATTCATCGGCGCGGCACAAACAGTAACCGGGTCACTACACCTTTTCGAACACCAGAAGCAAAAGTTTTTGCTTGAATGTGGCATGTTCCAGGGACATCGTGAGGAAGCGGAGCGCATCAACAGCACATTTCCCTTCAAACCGAAAAACATAAAAGCCGTAGTACTGTCGCATGCCCACATCGACCACTCAGGGAATCTTCCCAACCTTGTCCGCCGAGGATTCAATGGACCAATATTCTGCACGAGCGCCACAAAGGACATCGCATCGCTCCTGCTGCTCGACTCAGCGAAAATACAGGAATATGACTTCCAATACCTTAACAAAAAACGCGCAGAAAAGGGATTGCCCCCAAAGGAGCCACTCTACACTATCGCGGACGCCGAGCATGCGATAACACTGCTCACGGCGGTGGATTACGGCAGTACCTTTGAACCCGTGACCGGCGTGAGTGTGACTCTGTGCGACGCCGGGCATATACTCGGCTCCTCAGTAGTCATTCTGGAAGCCGATGGAAAACGCATTCTCTTCAGCGGCGATCTCGGACGCAAAAACATGCCGATAATAAAAGACCCCGTGAACGTCGGGCGGGTTGATTATATGATACTGGAGTCGACCTATGGCGGCCGGGAACACGAGTCATTCGATACCATGCAGGGTGAATTAAAAAGCATCATCGACCAGGCGAAGAAAAAGAAAAGTAAAATCGTCATCCCTGCGTTTGCCGTGGAACGCACCCAGGTTCTTGTCACAATCCTGAGAAATCTCTACGACGAGGGGTGTCTGAAGGATGTTCCGGTCTATGTCGACAGCCCCCTGGCTTCAGACGTGACAGATGTCTTTCGTCGACACCCGGAATGTTTTGACGCGGAAACAACGAAGATTTTTGATGAAGGCGATCCGTTCAATTTTCCGAATCTCCACTATGTCGCAGATGTCGAGGAGTCAAAATCCATAAATGGTAAGCCCGGACCCATGATAATAATGTCGGCGTCTGGCATGTGCGAGGGTGGGCGCGTGACCCACCACCTGATCCATACCATTGAAGACCCCCAGAATGTGATCGTGATCACAGGATATCAGGCCCGCGGAACTCTGGGCAGGCGGATTCTGGAAGGTACGTCAAAGGTGAGAATCTTTGAAAATGACTTCGATGTTCGTGCCAAGACCTATTTCATGGGCGGACTATCGGCCCATGCCGACGGCAACGATCTGCTGGAATATGTAAAATCGTCCAGAGACGGCCGTTTGAAGAAGGTATTCCTGGTACACGGCGAACTCGATGAAGCACAGGCACTGCAGCAGAGGATCAAAACCCTGGGTCTGAACGCATCCATACCACAAAGCATGACCACTGCCACCATATGAGTTCATAAGCGGCAGCAATAGAATCTCCACAGAACCGGCAAAACTTGACGCACGCGTATAAGAGAATATAATAAGCAATGCGAATTGGTCTAATCGGCTGCGGCCGTGTCGGCACAATTATCTGCTCCCATCTCAAGAAAAGAAATAAGATCGTTGGCGTTTACGACCAGAATAAGGCGACCCAGAGAAAAACAAAGAAGACACTCCGGATAAAGCACAATCTATCATATCGCAAACTGATCGAGCACAGTGAAGCACTATTGATAGCTACGCCTGATGATGCAATTGTGGATGCCTACCTGAAGGCGCATCAGTATATGAAAGACCAGAAATACATATTTCATTTCAGCGGTATCCTTCCAGCGGATGCTCTACCAAAAACCAGAGGAATCTACCGCGCTTCGGTACATCCCTTTGCCACTTTTCCCGAAATAACGGTACCTTCAAGAAAACAACATTTTTTCCTGTCTGTCGAAGGTGACACGCAAGCTGTTCGTGCCGCCCGTAATATTTTCCCCAGATCGAATTTCACCCTCAGGACGATCAGGAAAAAAGACAAGACAGTGTATCATCTTGTCGGTGTGTTTTCCTCAAACCTTCTTGTCGGCCTCACCGCGTCGATCCAGGAACTCGCCCAGAGAATCGACTGGCATGAGCGAGAACTCACGCAAATGGTCTATCCGCTAATGAAACAGACCTTGAATAACATCCAAAGACTCGGTGTGGCAAATGCCCTGAGCGGCCCGGTCCGCCGCGGCGACATCAAAGTGATAAAGAAGCACCTGCAATACCTGAAAAAAGACCAGGATCTACTTAAAATATACAAATCGCTTTCACGGCTGCTCGCCGACCGCTGGGGCCACGGCGAACGAAAACGTGATATGAAGAAACTGCTGCACTGACAGCAGGGAGCACACAGAGACGCACCTTAAATCGAACACTCAATGAATAGAAACTGGGTTGAGTTTGGGATGCTGGATACAAGAATCGTTAATTGCGTTAATATCGTTAGAACGTTATTATCGTTGTTTACGTTACGTTTCTCACCATCTCATTTTCCTAACTTCTGCGTTTCTTGTCGCTCTCCCCTTCGCCGTTTCTCCGACGCTCCGTCTCACCCTTTCTCAGCACAGCGTGTCTTCAGGGGCGAATCGCAAAACGTTGTCGTCAATCGAAACCAACAACCGTATTGCATTTCCCAACCGACTAACGTGATCCGCGTCCAGCATCCTAACCCCAACCCTCAGCCTGTTCGTATTTCGATATTCGGATTTCGTGCTTGATTTCGTTTGGTTCCGGCACCTCACCCCAAAACTCATATCCATCAGTTTGTGTTGACTTTTGACCCTTTCGCCGTAGAATAGGCTATGCTGAACCCGAAAACATGGATGCTTATTGCGATTACCGCGGTTGCAGCAATGTGCGCGCACAAAGCGCCACCACTATTCAAAGACCGACTCAGCCCGCGGTTGAATAAGGTAGCAGTGATCAATGATCGACAAGTACAGCTGACTTTCACTGAGGAAATCGACACACTCTTTCTAGTCTCAGATAGCGTACTCATTACGTCGGCCGATGAAACCCTCGGGGTGCAACTGATGTACCCGTCTCTATCCGCGGCCGAGATCATCATCGCCACTGAACCGATGAAAGACGTAAGATATGAAATCACCGGAACAGTACTAGATAAGGCAGAGAATAGAGGAATCTTCGCAACTTATTTCCAGGGTTCAACGTCCCCGGATACGATTGCGCAGTGGGTGGCATCTTATTCAGAAGGCGTGAAAAAGAGTGAGTTCTTCCTGCAATTTTCCGAAGCGATGGACACCGTGGGATTGTCCTTCAACGTACTTCCCCCAAGGCAATTCCTTGTCCGCTGGCGTAACTACCGTCATATTGAGTTTATACCAGCCCCTGCAGGAGAATCACTCAATTACGATACTACATATTATCTTTATCTGATGAGCGCGCGCGATTTGAGCGGCAATTCATCGGCCCCTTTCATCACATCAGTCACGCCGGATACGGTCTTCAGCCGGATAAGACTGACCGGCAAGGTACTGGTTGACACGGTGAAAGCCAGGACCGGTCTGGTGCTTCTATACAGAGAGCATCCCCTCAGCATTGCTTTTATTGTCGACGGCGGCTTCTCGTTCAGCGTCAGGGATTCCCTGCCATACAATGTAATCGCCGTATCAGGAGAGTACTCAGGTTCAGGTATTGCAGCAGCAGGGGATGAGAACACAATATCCCTTAAGAAGGAAAGAATCGACATTGATTCCCTTATTGATTAGCCTGCTGGCAACCGTCCTGGCTTTCTTAGTCTACCGAAGACAACCCTTGCAGTTCTTCCTGCGGGTTGCCGCAATCGTGCTCGTATACTTGTTGATAAATAATGTCGTCTTGACGATCGATACCGACACATCATCAAAGATCCCGGTGATTCTGATCGATTATTCGGAGAGCATGGAAAGCCACCTGCCAGGAATTCTTGAAACCGTAAAAGGAATTGACTTCCCTCACCGCTCCCTGTTCTTCAAGGATAGTCTGTTGATCGAAAATGATCCGACCGGCCTCGGCTCCCACACGAACATCACGAGAGCAATTCTGGCATCATGCGAGTACCAGCCTTCGATACTCATGCTGATCACCGACGGCAACCATAATTTTGGCGCCTCTCCGCTGACCGTAGTAAACGAAATGACAGCACCTATCTATGTGTACGGTGTTGGCGCCGAGACAATTCGTGATGCCGCCATAGTCGATGTCGTCGCACCGGCATATGCGTACCTGGGCGACTCGATCGAGATCGAAGCTACACTAGAGTCAGCCGGTTTCTCCGGTGGTGAAGGCCAAGTAGTCCTGGCCCGGCCGTCAGGCGAGATTGTCGCCAGGCAAACATTCGGGTTAAGCGATATCCCCGCAAGACACACATTGACATTTAGATACACCACGAAAACGTCGGGTGAGTTGAATCTTCAGGCCTCAATTCCGCCGGTCGCCGGAGAAGTATCATACGATAACAACGATATTTCAGTTTCAGTCAATGTACTGAAGGAAAGAATAAAAGTGCTGTACTACACTGACCATATATCATTCAATACGCGATTCCTCCTGGCAGCGCTGCATCTGGATCGCAACCTATCGGTTTCATCCTATGCAAATGCCGGCCCTGGCAGATATATCGATATCGACAAAGCAGCCCCAGCCAACAACCTACCAGACGCAAGGCAATACGCGGTAGTAATTCTCGATAATGTAAATCTCGCAAGATTACCATGGCCTAACATACCCAGGTACATCAGAGACGACGGTACAGGAGTAATTCTGATCGGGACGATTGAAGGTGCTAATGATGCATGGCGGCAGATATCACCAATCAATACTGCGGGTGGTACGATAACCGGCAGATATCGAATTCAAATCAACGAAGAATTTTCTGCACTAACCAATGACGATTACCCGCCTGTAAGCACTATATGCCGTGTCGTAGGCGCCAAAGAGGATGCACGGATAATCGCTCATGCTGAAAAACTGCCTGTTATCGCCTACCGACGAGAGGGTCGCGGTATCATATATCAAATATGCCTGGCCGATCTGGCGACATGGGGCTTCATGCAACGTGCCCTTACAAACAGTGATCTTCTTGAGCGGTTCACTACTGATATTGTCAGGTTCGCCTCTCCGCTTGGCCAATATCATCGTCTCGTGCTCAAGGCACCAAGCAGGAAGTATGCGGTGGGTGAGATGATCGATCTTACTCTGCAGAGTTATGACCGGAACATGCGGCACGCCGGCGGCGGCGATTTCTTTTTGCTCGCCGATAATGTCAGTATCCCATTCTACGAAACAGAAAATGGTCTTTATGAAGCCAGCATTGCGTACGAAAAAGAAGGAAAGGGAACGATGCATGCTCACGGTAGCATGGGTGACGAGGCACTAACCAGCAACACCATCGAAGTCGAAATTATATCCAGAACGACCGAGACCGAGCATCGACTTAATCGTAGCCTTCTCGAACGCATCGCCGCGGGAACAAACGGCAGATTCCTTCTCCTGGAAGAACTCGAGAATACGGAACCACCGTCCCCAGGAATCCAGACAGTCAGCACC
>JBFEPB010000056.1:0-7352 GCA_041550295.1 bacterium
AAATCACAAAAAGATGGTGAATGGGAAATATATAACTATGATCTCCGACACAAACAGCTGGCAAGGCTTACTAATAACGACTGGCCAGATTGGAACCCCAGGGTCTCCTTGGATGGTTCAAAACTTGTCGTCGCGCGTAGAGTAAAGCAGAGATGGGTACTTTGTCTGGTCAATGTTGCCGAGCCCATCTCTTCCGAGTATATTCTGGCGCAGATAGAGGCCAGGATATCCCGGTAGATGGGTCAGTGAATAAAACCCTTGACAAATGATAAATAGTCAGTATAATGCCCTAATGAAAAAGGAGGTATGATGAAGAAGTTGTTCGCGATCATTGTAGCGGCTGGTATGTTGAGTGGACTGTACGGTGGTATGTCAATTGGCCTTGGTGGGCGATATGACATCAACCACTATTCTAACCTGTACGGCTTCGACAGCACCTTCTCTTACCCGTCGATAGTCGCCGATGTCATGGTTAAGCCCATGCCAATACTTGGGTTCAGATTCGGCGTTCTCACATTCAACATTCTTCCCGAGGAGGAAAAACCTTATGCACCGACGACCTTCGTTTTTGGAACGGGCATTGATGCGTCGGTGTTAGTCTTCATTCCCATGGCCGGTATGGTTAGTCCATACATTCCATTCCATTTCGCATACAATAGTGCAGAGGCATATTCGATGTTCACTATTGATGGTGGTGTCGGAGTGGAGGCAGGATTTGGTCCGGTCGCTGGCTATCTGGAAGGTGGAATAAACTTCGTTAATCTCTCTCCTGATGAAGGGGATGGTGATTCTCACAACTGGTTCTACGTGCAGGGTGGACTCAGAGTACCTATAAATCTATAATGGTCTAATCGGGTTAACTTGACTGTTAGAGGCGGGCTATGCCCGCCTCTTTTTTTTATCATAACGGAAAAGTGTGGCTATGTAAGTCAGACATTTGTAAACATTCCAACCTGCTTACTATTGTTTACTTTTGTTAACTTCTGAGGATCCCGGCATCTATGCCGGGGAATCTTAGGCTGTTATCGTTGTGGTTTATCCCGCACATTTCGAGCCATAACAAGGCTGTGATTGTTGCCGCTGCAAGCGGAAACGGAGAGAGAGGGATTTGTCCCGTCCTGCTCCATTGGAGCGAGGACGAGGATGTGTTTCTTGTTGTTCTTGTCAAGCAATCGCTGTAATCTTATGTCTTTATCATTGTAATCGATTCCACCGAAGGTGGAAACGGAGAGAGAGGGATTTGAACCCCCGACCCCTTGCGGGATACGCGATTTCGAGTCGCGCGCCTTCGTCCACTCGGCCATCTCTCCAAACAACATGGGTGTTTGTTATTGGGTTTGGATGCTGGATATTCTTATCTTCTCAATTCCTTTTTAGCTTCCCCAATATCACCCTTATTTCGCTTTCTCTTAAAAAAAGCCTTAATTAAAGCGGCGGCTTGTCCACTAAGTACGCCCTCGGTTATTTCGATCCGGTGGTTCAGTTTAGGCTCATTTACGATATTGAAAACAGAACCACAGCCGCCGAATTTCTCATCCCGAGCGCCAAATATTATACGCTTAACGCGCGCCAATACAAGTGCGCCAGCACACATTATGCATGGCTCCACGGTTGTGAACATCTCGACATCATTGAGACGCCATGAACTCAAAGCGTTTGCCGCTGCGGTGATAGCAATTATTTCGGCATGAGCGGTTGGGTCTTTGAGCCCCTCGGTTTGATTGTGCCCGCGGCCAATTATCTGGTTCTTGAAGACAGCAACTGCACCGATCGGTACTTCGTCTCTTTCAAATGCCTTTTGCGCTTCCCGGAGCGCCTCTTTCATGAAAAATTCGTCGTTCATGCCTCACTTCGTTCGGTTGATTACGGTGACGAAAAGACAGATTGTACAGATGCTAATAGTGGGATTGGATTTTCCGGCATCTCCGTAATCTTTTAGTTATCTCCGTCATCACAATTCCATTGCGATGCGGGACTCTCAATTTTCCGACCAAATCAAAATTGGATTCCTTCGCCTAGGCTCAGGACTATCAATTCCGCAGTCAAATCAGAGATTTGAGCGGAATTGGAGCGCGCCCGAGGCGAGTTGAACGCCTAACCTGCGGATCCGTAGTCCGCCGCTCTATCCAATTGAGCTACGGGCGCAAAGGAGGACACCCCCTTTTCTCCACTCGGTTTTTGTGACAAAATCAAAAACCTCGCGGAGGCCGCATATCCAGCGGCCACCGGCGATCTTCAGCGGCACGTCCTCAACTGACCGCCGTGCACGATACCTCTCTCAAATGCGTTTTCATTACGCGACAAAATCGTGTGCAGAAGCGCAATATGGGAATTCTTCCCTTTCGATTTCTCCCAAATCTATGATTTGGATGAGAAATCGAGTGTCCCGCCTAGAAGCGGGAACTGTTCTTCATCCATTATAGCAAATACTTCCAAAGAGTCAACATGCAGGCAAACATGCGATCCATGCCGTTAACTATCTTTCACATACTTTATTATCATATCCGCAAAAGTTAACGACTGGAAGCGGTTGCGTAGGTGGTATGAAAATTGTTATGAGATAACGGCAGATAGTGCTGCGAAAAGTGAACAGAATATGGCTGGTTGGAATTCTTTCTCTATGCCACCATCTTGACATCCCCCTGATAAGGATTAGACTTGTATGAAGGAGGAAAGATGAGAATTCTCTATGCGCTATTGGCTATTATTGCTGTTATCAGTTGTGCAAACAACGCGTCTGTTGAGTTCGGTATGAATGATGAGGCACTCTTTGATGGAGTCGCTGGTGACCTCTTCATGAGAGTTAGACAGATAGAACTTCCTGATGCTGGTGAGTACATGACTGTCTGGGAAGGAACCGAATATGTGCAGGTCGAGCTCCAGACATCTGATTTTGTCTCGATTACCGACGGCTATATTGATATCGAACCTGGGACATACTCGAGGGCTCGCATCACCGTGGATTCATTGATGCATGTACAGCAGAGTGAGTCGACACTTGTGGTTGAAGCCGCCATGTCATTCGTTGCCGAGGCTTTCGCCCCCATTATTATCAGTGAGGGTGATGAAGTTACATTGGTCATCGTCCTTAATGCAGAAATATGGTTTGATGAAACTTCGAGTACGATCTTTGAAGGCCAAGAGCCATTTGAGGGTGCTGCCCTTCGCAGGGTTTATTACTAATACTAGTGATCGAAAGAGTCATTAGATTCAAAAAGGTCGCATCCACTCAGGACAAAGCAAAGGAATTCGCCAGGGACAACCGTCCGGTTGCGGTGACGGCCTTGTCGCAGAAAAAAGGCAGGGGCCGGCAAGGCAGAAACTGGTTCTCCCCTGAGGGCGGGCTCTACCTATCACTGTTACTCTTCCCCAAGGCGCGGGTGAGTTCGATTCCTTTGCTTGCTTCACTCAGCGTCATAAGAACCCTGGAAGATTTGGGATTGACACATCTGTCGATCCATTGGCCGAACGATGTCCTCCTGAAGAACCATAAAATCTGCGGTGTAGTGTGTGAGCGGTATCATGACGCTGTGATCTGCGGCATCGGACTCAATGTTAATATCGAAAATTTCACGCCGCGGCTGAGTGACGCGACGAGTCTGAAGGTCGAAACCGGACAGGAATTCGAAATAGATGAGGTCCTTGAGGTTTTTCTCGAAAAGTTCAACGATTTATATGAAGAACTTCAGTCCAGAGGCCTGAGAGTCAGGGAAGTGCTCAATTACATTTCAGGGCTCGGTGAATCAGTCGAGGTCGTGACTGCGAAGGGTGTCATACACGGTACTGTTTCAGATATTGACGATGATTGGGCACTGCTTCTGAGAGATGAATCAGGCATCATCAGGAAATTCTACTACGGTGACGTCAGACGCCTGCAATGGTAGCAGTCTTAGATGTCGGCAATACAAGAATACACTTAGGTAGATACGGTGGCCATACGTTAAGAGGCAAATGGTATTTCCCCACCGAGAAAAAACTGCCAGTAGCACCGCTGAAAGCGGTATTGGCCGACAAAAGAGTTAAGGGCTTATCAGTTGTATCGGTCGTTCCCCGGTTGACAAGACAGATCGTTAACCTTTCCAGTCAGTATAAACTGCCGACAATAGTTGTGTCGGCGAAAATAGATTGCGGCATTCAGTTTGCATATAAAGATCCGACGACGCTCGGCGCTGACCGTATCGCGACGATCGTTGGCGCATTGCGCCGCTACCGGCGCAGCGTGATTGTGGTGGATGCGGGTACGGCCATAACCATCGATGTTGCCTCGAACGCCGGGAGACATTATGGCGGATTGATCCTTCCTGGCATGCACGCGCTTGCCGAAATCATGCATGCGAGAACCGCCCAGCTGCCCAGGGTGGAGGTGAGAAAACCGAGCAATCTGGCAGGCAGAAGCACTGAGGAGTGTATTCAGTCGGGCATATTCAATGGTACGCTGATGATGGTCAGAGGTGTGATTAGAGCGCTTGGGAAGAAGTACGGTCGTGAGTTCTATTGCGTGTCGACCGGTGGTTCGGGATCACTCATGGCCAGGTATATCAACGAGATTCAAAAATACGATGCTGACCTGTGCATGTACGGTGCTTTGACCATATATTACAGGAATGTCTCGAACTAAGAAGATCATCCGATACTCCAGTGACACACCCCAGGAAACGCGGGAAATCGCGAAAGCACTGGCCCGATCTTTGAACCCGGGTGATGTTCTTTGTCTATATGGTGAACTGGGTAGCGGTAAGACAGTCTTTGTCAAAGGTTTGTGTGAGGGGCTTGGTGTAGAAGAGGAAGTAACCAGTCCAAGTTTCGTCATTGCGACCGAATATCATGGTCAATATACGGTGGCGCATGTCGATCTTTACCGGTTGGATGGAACGGCAGCCGTTGATCTACCGATTGAAGAATACATGATCGAGAATGGCATCACCGTGATCGAATGGGCAGACCGTATCAGTCGGCAGGTGAGGGGTATAATTGTGAAAATCAGTATTGTGGACCATCAACAAAGAGTGATTGAGATTGAAGATCTTAGGAATTGAGACTTCTTCGCCAGTTTTTTCATTATGCCTGAACGACGATGACACAACGCTGCGCGAATTCAGCCGGCGGCGTGAGATTGACGGGCATGGGGATGCGGAAATATTCAATGAGGCGGAGATCTTGCTGCGTATGGTTGACCAGGATAAGTTGGGTGCAATTGCAGTGAGTATCGGTCCTGGGATGTTCACATCACTGCGCGTTGGTTTGAGCCTGGCAAAAGGCATCGCGCTTGTCAAGAAGATACCATTGGTTGCGGTCAATACACTCGATGTAATAGGTTTGCAGGCTTCGCGACCGGGTCAGCGCACAGTCGCTGTGGTGAATGCTTATCGGGGCGAGATATATGCGGCATTCTACGACAACGGTCAGAGAAAAAGTGATTATCTTCTGACAACGCCTGTGGAGCTCATGGAGGCAGTTGGCGACCAAGCTGTAGTTGTCGGTCCGGGCGTGGAGGTAGTTGCCGGAGTCCATACTTCGCGTCCTCGTGTCGATTTCGAAAGGGACAAAAAATATCTACCGAATGCCGCAGGGGTCATCATTACTGCTCTACCTCGAATAAGAAAAGGCGATTTCGATGATATTAGATTTCTTGAACCGTATTACATAAAGAAAACCGATGCCGAAAGAAATTATCATAAAGGCAATGCGCTTTGATGATCTGGATAGTGTTGTCGAGATCGAAAAGCGCGTATTCTCGAATCCCTGGCCTCGTTATTTCTTCGAGAAAGACTTGGAGTCAGGAAATACGATAGCTTTCGTTGCCTTGTGTGATGATGCCGTGATCGGATATGCGGTTGGCTCTTGTATTGATGTCGAATTGCACATAACCAACATTGCAGTTGCCGAGAACCGTCAACAACAGGGTTTGGGCAGCAGAATGCTTCGCAAAATGGAAGAAGTCGCAGTAGAGCGAAGCTGCTCTTTTGCCTACCTGGAGGTGAGGACAACCAATACCGCGGCAATAAACATGTACAAGAGCAAAGGGTACGATATACTCTATGTAAGAAAGAGGTATTATCTGGATGGAAATGATGCATATGTGATGCATAAGGAGTTAAGATGAATATGTTATTAGCAATGCTTGTTTTTTGCGGCCTCGATGTGTATTTTCTTGAAGATTCTCCTGACCTGCTCGTGAGAATGGTGCCTGATCGGCAGGTCGAACAGGTGACATTGAGGTACAGCTTCAGTGGTGAAATCTGGAGTTCGATGTCAGTGGAGAAGCAAGGGCAATTCTTCGACGCGACAATAAAAACACCGCTTGATGCAAAGATCGTTGGTTTATACGTAGTCTACGATGACGGTTCGACCGACGACAGGGACGGACAATTATATCTTTATGAGTTGAGTATCTATCCCCGGATGCTAATGCCGTTTTCAGTTGATGATCTTGAGGTGGTCATTGCACAGGCAGAGAAGAAAATAACCTCGAAAGTGCATGTTGACGAGGCAATAACTCTGCTTGACTATGCGGGGGGTATATTGAGTGTGCTGCCCTATGTGCCAGACTCACCTGGTGAAACACGCAAGGATATGTTGCAGGATGAGGTCAACAGACTGAAATCTCTGGTCGGGAAGTAGGCTACACAAATATTCCCGCCTTGGTTTTAGTGAAGGTGAACTCCTCGGGCAAGACTCGAACTTGCAACCCTCCGGTTACATTGACCTCCAATTTTCATTGGAGAATGGACTATCTCATTTCCGTTACTGTAAGTATGCAGTAAGACGGAATCGGGCGCTTCCCCGCCGTATTTTACGGAAGGTACTTCCTTGCGGAATAGTCTCTGCACCTTCCCTGCGTCATAAGTACAGGGCTTGGCTCAGGATTACCATATCGCACTCGCCTGATGTGAGCGCAACTTAGGCTTCCCTGAATTCACCCGATTTGTCAACCACGATTTCTCGTGGAAGCTGCAAGATGCCAGCATGGACCTCTCGATGACAGTTGGCGCACAACAGAAAACATTTGTCTATTTCAGCCTTCACTCGCTTCCAGCTACGCGTATATCCGCTCTGAGAGATACCGAAATCTTTGCTGCCGTCAGTCATATGATGAAATTCCAGTGCTTCAGGACACCGATCATATCCGCATATTTGACAATGGCCGCCTTTGTAAGAGATAGCTTTTCTACGCGTATTCTTCCTTCTCCGCCGGACGGCATCTATGAGATATTTCCTTCTGTCCGAATAGCGCCTAACGTCTTTCATTATTCCATAACCGTTGTTTTTATTACAGCCGGATGCTCTACCATTGAGCTACCGAGGATTGTATCTATTATACAAATTGTGAAGCATCTGTCAATCCTGGCGGA